>DATCNF010000061.1:0-8319 GCA_036565325.1 Candidatus Dormiibacterota bacterium
GACCCGCCGCAGCAGATGGTCGGAGGCGCCGACCCAGAGCGTGGCGGCGATGTCGCCGCTGGGCGTCAACCCCCCACCCAGCACCTGCGCCACCTGGTCCGCCGAGTAGGAGGTGGTGATCCGGTCGCAGTCCACGCCGCCCACTTTCTCCGTGCCCGAGGCCTGGGGCGACCGGCCGGCCGCCATCACGCCGGGCAAGCCCTTGGTGGGATCGAAGAGGGCGGCCAGGTCGGGCAGGGCGGCCGCCTCGCTGGCCGAGATCTCCTGGTACTTGGAGAAGGGCGCCTTGAAGTACACGTGGCCGTCGACCGAGATCACCTCGAGGTCGACCAGGAAGTCCTGCTGCTTGACCTTGATGATGGTGTCCGAGGCCGAGGGCAGCTTGATCTTGGAGGAGGCCGAGTCGAGGGTGAAGCCCTGGTAGGCCAGCCCGCCGCCGAACTTGACGTCGGCGGCCACGGTCTTCACCGAGCCCATGGCGGCCGCCGACTGCCGGAGCTCGGCCGCCGGGTTGGGCGCCGGCGAGGAGCCGGAGCAGGCGGCGGCCAGCAGCAGGGTCAGCAGGATGGCGTGCTTCATGGATCCGGGGTCGCCCCCGTAGGAGTGAGCACCGGCCGGGCCGTCGCATGTGACGCCGGCCGCAGCAGCAGGAGGCTCAGGAGGGCACCCAGCAGCGATACCACGCACACGAACCAGAGCGCCCCGGGCAGCGACCGCGACACCAGCTGGCCGCCCAGGCCGGAGCCGATCGGGAAGCCCAGCGAGTTGAGCATCATCGAGATCGACATCGAGCGTCCGAACCAGGCCGGCTCGATGGCGCGGACCCGGAGCCCGAACATGGCGTTGTCGACGGGGCCGCTGCTAAGCCCCGCCAGCAGCATGCCCAGTGCCGCCACCGGCGCCGAGGGCGCCACCGCCACCAACGCCAGGCTGAGCGTCGTGCCCACGAAACCCGCCGCCATGATGCGGTCTTCACGCCCCTCGGTGCGCACGGCCCCCGTGACCAGGTTGGCGACCAGGCCCCCGGCGCCCATTGCGGACCACAGTAGGCCGACCAGGGCCGGGCTGCCGTGCAGGCGCGTGAAGACCAGCAGCGGCAGCACCACGCTGAGCGCGGCGATGCCCATCACGCCCGGGACCCACACGATCGGCAGCCGGCGGAGGACGCGGTTGCGGGCCACGTAGCGCAGGCCCTCGAAGGCGTCCTGGAGCACGCTGCGCATCCGGTCGACGGCCACCCGGGGCTCGGCGATGCCCCAGAGCAGGAGTCCGGCCGCGATCCAGGTCAGGCTCACGGCCAGCATCGCGCGCGAGCTGCCGAAGGCCGCCACCAGGGCGCCGGCGCCGGCCGGCCCCACGATGCTGCAGGCCCGGTAGGTGGCGCTGTCGAGCGCGTTGCTGCGGTCCCACAGCTCGCGCGGCACCAGCAGCGGCAGCAGCGAGCGGGCCCCGGTGGCCGACAGGGGCAGCGACAGGCCGGAGAGCGTGACCAGGACCAGCAGCAGCCAGGCGGGCAGGAGCCGGGCTTCCGCGAGCACGGGCAGGGCCAGGGTGGTAGCCACCCCAACTCCGTAGTCCAGGCAGATCAGGCGCACGCGGCCGTAGCGGTCGAGCAGGGCCCCCGCCAGCGGCGAGACCAGGATCCCGGAGAGTCCGGCGCACAGCCCGACCAGGCCGGCCAGCGCGGGCGAGTGGTAGTGCTCGAGCACGAACAGGATCGAGGTCAGCTGGATCATGGAGCCGCCCAGCCGCGCGCAGACCATCGCTCCCACCAGGCGCCTGACGCCGGGGACCTCGATGAGAGCGCGATATCCCCCTCCCCTCTGGGGAGGGCTGGGGTGGGGCGTCAAGGGTCGATCAGCACGCCGGGGTTCATGATCGCGCTCGGGTCCAGCGCGCGCTTGGCGGCCCGCAGCGCCTCGGCGAAGAGGTCCGGCCGCTCGCGGTCGTACCAGGGCCGGTGGTAGCGGCCCACCGCGTGGTGGTGGGTGATGGTGCCGCCCAGCCGGATCAGCTCTGACGACGCCGCCTCCTTGATCGCCGCCCACTGCTCGGCCAGCTGCCCGGGCTTGCCGGGCGCGATCACCGTGTAGTAGGGCGCCGGCCCGTCCGGGTAGCAGAACGCGAACCGGCAGGAGACCACGCCGCCGCCGCAGACCTCGCGCATGACGCGCTCGGTCACCTCCATGACGCGGGCGTGGAATTCCGGGAAGCGGTCCCAGGTGATGGCGGTCTCGAAGGTCTCGTTGACCATCCCCAGCCGCGCCATCGCGTCATGCGTGTGGCCACCGCGCACGAAGGTTTCGCGCCAGGCGCCGGCCGCGCCCGCACGCGCAGTTCCAGACGCTTCAGGAACCTCGCCTCGGAAGTAGCCGCAGATCTCGGCGGCCCGCGCCATCCAGGCGTCGACGGGGTGATCCGCGGATTCGAAGGTCACGATCAGCACCGCCCGGGTGCCGTCGCCGCTGCCGCTCATGAGCGCCTCGTTGGCGTCGAGCAGGCGGCAGTTGGCCGGCCACAACCCGGACTGCGCGATGCCCCGCGCCGCCTGCCAGGCGTCGGCGAAGGACTTGAAGGCGACCGGGGCCGACGCTCGGTGGAGGGGCCGGTCCTGGAGCCGCATCCAGGCCTCGGTGATCACGCCCAGGATGCCCTCCGACCCGATCAAGAGGCGCGCCGGGTCGGGCCCGGCGCCCGAGCCCGGCAGCCGCCGCGTCTCGTAGACCCCGCGCGGCGTGAGGGCGCGCACGCCCTCCACGAACTCGTCGATGTGCGTGAACAAGGTCGCGTAGTGGCCACCCGAGCGGGTGGCGATCCAGCCGCCCAGCGAGGAGAACTCGAAGGACTGCGGGAAGTGGCGCAGGGTCAGCCCCAGCGGCCGCAGCTGCTCCTCCAGAGCCGGGCCCAGTACGCCGCCCTGGATGCGCGCGCTGCGCGATTGGCGGTCGACCTCCAGCACGCGATCCAAGTGGCGGAGGTCGAGGCTGACCGCGCCCGCGTAAGCGTCGCCGACGTCGGGCTCGATGCCGCGCGCCACGCTGGAGCCGCCGCCGTAGGGCACCGCGGCGGCGCGTGCCGAGTCGCACCACTCCAGCACCGCCGCCACCTCGGCCTCGGTGCGCGGGAAGAAGACCAGGTCGGGTGGGTGCTCCCAGCGCCCGGCCAGGCCGCGCGCCAGGTCGTCGAAGGACTTGCCGAGCGTGTGCTCGGCGCGGTCCCAGGCGTCGACGCTCCAGATCTCGGCCAGCGCCTCCGGCGGCTGCAATCGCGGCGCGCGCAGGCGCACGTCCTCAATCCGGGGGGCGGGCGCCGCCTGCGGTGGCTCCAGCCCGAAATGAGCCGCCATCACGCCGCCCAGACGCTCTATCTCGTCCTGGTTGAGGCCCTGTCCCTCGAGGCCCCAGCCCCAGAACTTGCGTCGCGACACAGCCCTTGACAGTAACCAACGGCCGGTCGGCGAAGGAAGGTTAGCGGCGGACGAAGCTCCAGCCGACCAGGAGGATCGAGAACAGCAGCCCAGCCGCCAGGACGAGCGGCACCGGGCTGTAGCCGGGCTGCGGGTCGGTGCGCACCGCCACCAGCTGCACGGGCGGCGCCGCGTCGGCGGCCGGTGGCGAGCCACCGGTCGCTGCGAGGGGCGCCTGCATCACCGGGGCGTAAACCGCCGCCGGCCCTCGGGCGCAGTCGACGGTGACGATGCGCTCGCGGGCGAGCCCGCCGGACAGGCTCAGCAGGTAGCGCCCGGAGGCCAGGGCGCCCACGTCGGCGACGGCCGCGGCCGCACCACCGGCGTACGCCCAGCGACCGATCACGGTGTGGGCGCCCGAGGCGCTCGCCGCCACCAGGGGTGTCACGGCCCAGACGCCGTCGCCTGAGATGTCGCCCTGGGCCCAGACCGTGATCGGCGCGCAGCCCACGTGCATTTCGCCGGTGGCGGAGGCGCCTGGCGCGTCGCCCGGCAGGAGCCAGACCTTGGGCCCTCCGTCGGCGAAGGCGCCGGCGGCCGAGAGCAGAACGGCGATTCCCGCCAAGAGCACAGTCCCGACCCACCTCATAGTGACAGCAATACTATCAAATAAGAGTACACTTTGGGGCGGCCAAGATGAGAGTGGATTGGGTTCGTCTGCGCGACCAGTCGCTGGTGGCCGTCTGCGGTGTGGTCCTGATCTGGGCCGCCACCCAGGTGCTGGGCCGCGCTGATCTGCGCCGAGACGCTCTGCGGTGGCCAACATCAGCGGCCGGGCGGTGGGCCTGCACCCGGTGGCGGCCCTGCTGTCGCTGCTGGTGGGCGCCGACCTCTTCGGGATCTGGGGCGCCCTCTTCGCGGTGCCCATCATCGGCATCGCGGCCGTCCTCGCCACCGCCCTCTACAAGGCGTGGCGCGGGCAGCCGATCGTGGTCGAGCGAGGCCGCATGAGGCTCCACCTTCCGCGCCGGGGCCCCCGGCCCAAAGTGGCCTGACGGAATAGTCGAGTAACCGAACCCGATACCCTCTTTTGGTGGTCACAGCACGTTCGCGCTCACGCACCCTGGAGGCCGGCTCCACGCTCCTGGTCACGGTCGCCGCCGCCATGTGGGCGACCGACGCCTACTGGCGCCCGGGACTGACCAAGCAGCTGAGCGCCAGCCAGATCGTGCTCGTCGAGGACCTCCTGATCAGCCTCTGCCTGGTCCCGGTCCTGGTCCTGAGCGCGCGCTCGCTCCGCAACCTCAGCGGGCGCCGCTGGCTGGCCCTGGCGGCGATCGCCTTCGGCCCCCAGGCCGTGGCCACGGTCCTCTTCACGAAGGCCATTGGCTACTCCTTCCCGCCCAATGCGGCGCCCAAGTTCGACGTCCTGCACGAGGTCTACCTGCTCTACCTCCTGCAGCCCGTCTTCGGCCTTGCCTTCGCGCGCATCTTTCTCGGCGAGCGGCGCAAGCGGACCTTCTGGCCTCTGGCCGCGACCGCGCTGGTCGGCGTCTACCTGATCGTCTTCGCCGACAACCCGAGCGCGCCCTGGCAGATCCAGCACCCAGAGCTGGTGGCCGGCCTGCTGGTGCTGGGTGCGGTGATCATGTGGGCAGGCGGCACCGTGCTCGGGCGCTACGCCCTCGAGGACGTGAGCTTCCCGGTCACCACCAGCATGCGTTTCATCCTGGCGCTGCCGGTGCTGCTGGTGCTGGTGCTGCTGGACAAGGGCGGCGCGGCCTTCAGCGGGTACGCGGCGAGCCAGGCGCTCCCGTTCCTGGGCATCGTGCTGGTCCCCGGCCTGCTGGCCATGCTTCTCTACTACCTGGCCCTCTCCAACACCCCCGCCTCGCTGGCCAGCATCGCCGAGCTCGGCTACCCGCTGGCGCTCTTCCTGATCTTCTCGCTCCCGGCCCCCGTGGGCCAGGGCGCGCCCCTGCGCCCGATCGAGCTGGTGGGCGCGGCGCTGCTGGTCGCCAGCGTGGTCACCCTCAATTTCCTCAGGACCCGGAGCGTGGTCGACGTGCCTCGCGAGCGCCTGGGCGGGCCGCGAGCGGTCCCCGAGCCCGCACGATCAGCCTGATCGGGCGATCGAAGAAGAGGTAGTCCCAGGCCCAGTCGATCAGCACCAGGAGCTTGGAGCGGAGGCTGACCACGTTGTAGAGGTGCACGGCCAGCCACATCAGCCAGCCCAGGAACCCTGACAGCTTGACCGAGCCCAGCTGCGCCACGGCCGCGTTGCGGCCGATGGTGGCCATGATCCCGGGGTCGGAATAGCGGAAGTCGCGCGGGATCGCGTTCTCGGTCAGGGCCCGGATCACGGAAGCCGCGTGCTTCGCCTCCTGCATGGCGACCGGGATCAGCATGGGCAGCGGCTGCCCCTCCTGCTCGTAGGCCGCCAGGTCGCCGACCACGAACACGTCGGTGTGCCCGGCCGGGTTCATGAAGCCGTCTACGACGACCCGCCCCCCGCGCGCCAGGGGCAGACCCAGCGCAGCGCCCAGGGGCGACGCCTTGACGCCCGCCGTCCAGACCACCGTCCGGGCCTCCAGGCGCCGGCCGTCCTCCAGCTCGACGCCGTCCGCGTCGGCGGTTTTGACCAGCGCGTCGAACCAGACCTCCACGTCCTTGCGCCGGAGCGAGCGGGCGGCCGCCTCGCGGAGCCGGGGGTCGAAGACGCCCAGCAGCGAGGAGGTGCCCTCGATCAGGACGACCCGGGCCTTGCCGAGGTCGAGCCGGGGATAGTCCTTTCGCAGCACGAGGTGGGTCAACTCCTGGAGGGCTCCGGCGTACTCGACGCCGGTGGGACCGCCCCCGACCACCGCGAAGGTCAGCCAGCGCCGCCGCTCCGCGTCCGATTCGGCCAGCCCGGCGTTCTCGAAGCAGGACAGCACCCAGTTGCGGAGCAGAAGCCCGTCGGGCAGCTCCTTGAGGCCGATCGAATGGGCCTCCACCTCCCGATTGCCGAAGTAGTTGCTCTCGCTGCCCGCGGCCACGACCAGGAAGTCGTAGGGCACATCGAGGCGATCGGTGTGCAGGACCTTCTGCTCGAAGTCGGCGCCCACGGCCCGGGCGAGCAGGAAGTCGCAGTTCCGCAGCGGCCGGATCAGCGAGCGCACGGCCTGGGCGATCTGCGAGGGATCGAGCAGGGAGGAGGCGACCTGGTAGAGCAGCGGCGTGAAGAGGTGGTAGTTGTTGGCGTCGACCAGCAGCACGTCGACCGCCGCCCCCTTGAGCGCGCGGGCGCACGTGAGCCCGCCGAAGCCGGCGCCCACGATCACCACCCTTTTCCGCCTCCCCTCTGGGGAGGGTTGGGGTGGGGTCACTGGCCTAGCCGCGTCACCCTCAGCACGTTGCTGAAATCATCCGTCCAGAGCGGGATCGAGGGGTCGACCGGCACCGCTTCCCAGCCCGCCAGCGCGGGCGGCTCACGCGCCACCAGCACCCAGGAGGAGATCAGCTTGCCTTCGGTGGCCTGCTGCGATGTGACCGCGGTGTCGATGCGCCCGTAGCAGGTCAGGCCGGCCGCGGCCGCCTCCGCCGCGAAGATCGGGCGCAGGTTCACGTACTGGTTGGAGATGTTGACCAGCAGCGAGCCGCCGGGCGCCAGCTTGCGGAAGTAGAGCGCGATCGCCTCCCGGGTCAGCAGGTGCGCGGGCACGTTGTCGGAACCGAAGGCGTCGACCACGATCACGTCGAAGGCGGCGTCCGGCGCGCGCGCGACCTGCAGCCGCCCGTCACCCTCGACCACGCTGGTGCCCGCGGGCGCGCAGGAGCCGAGGAAGCTGAAGAGCCGGGGGTCCTCGGCGATCCGGATCACGGCCGGGTCGATCTCGTAGAAGGTCCACGACTGTCCCGGCTGCGCGTAGCAGGCCAGCGTGCCGGCGCCCAACCCGATCACCGCCACCCGGCGGGCGGCGCCGGCCTGGAAGAACTCGCCGGCCGGCCCGCTGGGCGCGTAGTAGGTGGTGGGGAGCAGGCGTAGTCGCGGGTCCTGGTTCTGGCTGCCGTGGGTCACGCGGCCGTCCAGCAGCAGGTGGCGCCCGGCGCCGGTGTCGTCGACCACGGTGTGCACCCCGAAGAAGTCCCGGGCCACGAAGAGCACCGGCTGGGGGTCCAGCAGCGGTGAGTAGGAGACCAGGAAGATGGCACCAAGGCCCAGCCCGAAGCGGACCGGCCGGCGGACGAAGCTGAAGCAGACCAGCGCCGGGACGGTGAAGAGCAGGGTCAGCTTGAGGAACCCGCCCACGGTGAGGCCCCCGTTGGCGGGCCCCGCCGCCCACGCCGCCAGCAGCGTCACCGCCGCCAGCAGCGCCGGCAGCGCCACGTCGAGCAGGGCCTGGCGGCGGGTGCCGCGGGACACGGCCAGCAGGACCAGGCCGGCGCTGATGGCCAGCGGGTACTCCCAGTAGCCGCGGAAGAGGAGAGGCGCCACGATCGCGGCCAGCAGGCCGCCGGCGGCCCCGCCCAGCGCCACCCAGAAGTAGAACTCGGTCAGCCGGGCCGGAGCCGGCCGGGCGGCGGCCAGCCGCCCGTGCAGGGCCAGCGCGGCGGCGGCGAAGGTCGCCAGGTGCAGCGGGAAGAGCAGCCAGACCGGCCCGTTGGCCTTGAAGGCCATGGTTCCCGCCAGCGGCAGCACCAGGTACGGCAGGACGCGGTCCATCCAGCCCGGCCGCACCAGGGGCCGCGGACTGAACACGATCGCGAACGTGAACAGGTAGATGGCCAGCGGCACCACCCACAGCAGGGGCATGGGGAGCACCGTGGTCGTGAGGTAGGAGGTGAGCGCCAGCATCCAGGTAGAGGGCACAGCAGCCAGCGCAATCCAACGCAAGACCCCTCCCCGCGAGGCTCCTCCCCGCTCGGCGGGC
>DATCNF010000062.1:0-4820 GCA_036565325.1 Candidatus Dormiibacterota bacterium
GAGCTGCACCGGCCCTCGGGCGTCGAGGCGCGGGTCACCGTCAGCGGTGGCGGCAGCGCGATCGACGCCGACGGGTCGCATCGCGGCGCGCTGGCCGGCAGCACGGGATGGTCCTCCGCCGGTTACGCCTCCGCGAGCGACCGCTACGACGTCAGCGCCTCAGGCGGCGGCTGCCACGTAAGCATCGACACGGCCGCCTAGGTGGCCGGCGTCACGTAGAGGCCGGTACCCCAGGCGATGCGCACCTCCTTGACCCGGAGCCGGAGCAGGCCCGATGCCACATCGGTGGGCGCCAGCGAGGTCACGAAACGGCCCGAGTTGTTGGGGTCGTCCTGCCAGGGCCCGCCGCCCCAGGCCCCGGCGGCCCAGTTCCAGACCTCGACCTTCGAGTACTGGAACTTGTCGAAGGCGAGCTCCAGCCGGGCCGGCGCCCGGGGCGGCAGCTCGACGTCGTAGACGTCGACGAAGCCCGTCCGCCGCTCGCCCGAGACGGCGGCCAGGTGGGTCGCCGACCAGCGGCCAAGGTCGGCATCGGCGGCGTCCATGAGCACCGGCAGCTGCCAGACCGCCGCCGCCGTCCGCGAGGGCGCCGACCCGTCGACGGTCAGGCCTCCGGGCAGGGGGTCGGTGAAGCCGACCAGGTAGGGACGCGTGCCCTGGCTGATGGCCGTGATGCCGACCGCCCGGGCGAGCCGGGTCATGGCGTCGGGCGGCGCGCTGGTCCCGAAGAGTGGCACGTTGGGATTGGCGTCGAGGTTGGCGGGCACCGAGTCGACGGTGGCGGTGCCGCCGGGCGGGACCAGGCTGGCCAGGGGCGTGCGCGTCATGGCGCCGCCGGCCTGGCTGTAGAGCGCGATGCCGTGGATCGGCTGCTTGCCCGTGTTCAGGATCTGGCCGACCACGTGGCCGGCGCGAAAGGCGAGGTGCGCCTCCACGCCGACCGGCTGGGGGCCCTCCATGGCCGTGCCCAGGACGCGGACGCTGCCGTAGACCACTCCCTTCTCCAGCACCACCGGGCGCTGGATCGGCACCACGTGCTCCTGGCCCTGGGGCAGGCCGGTCAGTGTCAGGGAGCCGCTCGACAGGTCAAAGGTGAGCGGTGCCGCCAGGCCCGGCCGGACCATCTCCAGCTGATGGTCGCCGCGGCTGCGGAAGGCCACGCTGTGGTAGTCGACCTGCGCCACGGAGCCGTTGGGCGCCAGGTGGAGGACCTGGAGCTCCTGGTCCTGGACGCCGCCCTGGACGTCGGTCCCCAGCCAGTAGAAGGCGCCCGTGAAGGCCGCCGCCAGCATCGGTGCGGTGACCCAGAAGAGGTCGGGCTTGCGCAGGCGCCGGCGCAGCAGCAGGTAGTTGAGCGGAGCCACCAGCAGCAGGTAGCCGAGCAGGAGCGGGCCGACCAGCCAGGGCGACGGCAGGTCGGCCCCGCGGCTGGTCGGCAGGACCTGGGCCACCAGGGCGTCCACCCCGGGCACTGTGTGGGTGGCAGGCAGGGCGCCGGCGCTGTGGTCGAGGACCCGGCCCAGCGCCTGCGTCCAGGCCGGCACCACCAGCGCCGAGGAGGCGGTCGGCTCGGCCGCCGGGTCGAAGGCGAGCATCGTGACCAGCCCGCCGCCGTAGCCGCCTTCGATCACCAGGGGCCGTCCGCCGGCCTCGACGATCACGGTCCGGGCGTTGGGCTGGAGGTCGCCGTCGGCCACCGGCGCCAGCACGTCCTCGGGCCGGCCCGCCAGCGCGGCCACCGCGGCCAGCGAAGCGTTGGCGGTGCCGGTCGCGTGGAGGGGCGAGACCTCGTTCGGAAGCCCGGTGAGGGTCCGCCGCCAGTCGGCTCCGCTCGCCACCACCAGCGAGCCGCCCTGGCCGACGAAGTCGCGGATGGCGATCCGCTGGGCGTCGGACAGCGACTGCGACGGGAACTCGTCGACGACCAGCGCCACGAACCCGGCCAGGCCGATGGCGGAGCTCGGGAAGCTCTTGGCGTCCGGGTACTGGGTGACGCGGACCACCCAGTCGTCAAAGCGCACGGCCTGCACCTGCTCGACCGCCACCGCCGAGGGGCTGAGCACGGCGACCGGGATGTACAGGGAGCGGTCGACGCTGGCCGACTGCACCACGCTCCCATCGGGGTCCTGGGCGGCCGCCACCATCGTGTAGCGGTCGGGCGCGGTGATCACGCGGACCACGGTCTGCCGGGCCGGCACCACGACGTGGATCTCGTAGCCGGCGTCCGGGGCCTCCGCCGGCAGCTGCGGCACCCGGGTCGGGAGCTTGGGCGGGGTCACGGGGCTCGTCGAGCTGTTGCCGCTGCCTGCCAGCGGGTCCGCCCGGTTGAGCAGCACCACCTGGCCGCTGAAGTCCACATCGCCCGCGTTCTTGACGGTCACGATGTAGCGGACCCAGGAGCCGCTCCCGGTCTGGACCGCGCTCAGGACCAGCTCGGCGGGGACGGTCTCGGTGCTGGAGCGGGAGGGCGAACCGGCCGCATACCAGGCCGCGCCCAGGACGGCCAAGGCGACCACACCGAGCACCAGCACAGCCCGGCGACCCATGGTCAGTCGAACGCTACACCACGATCAGTCGGGAGGGTCCCCCCAGTCGGTGCTGCCTATGCTGATCGCCAGGTGGGTCATGGCCTCGCCCTCGGCCGCGCCATGCCAGTGCTCCTCGCCCGGCGGCACGCTGACCAGGTCGCCAGGCCCCATCTCAACAGTGGGCTGGCCGCGCACCTGGGTGCGGCCGCGGCCGTCCACGATGTGCAGCACCTGGCCGCCCGCATGGGAGTGCCAGTGGGTGCGGGCGCCCTCCTGGAAGCCGACCAGCAGGACGCGCACGGGTTGCGCCTCGGTCGTGGTGTGGACCGGCACCTGGGTGACCAGGCCCGTGAAGTGGGTGAGGTCGCCCGGCTGGGCGTTGCCGGCCGCCTCGTCGTGCGTCAGGTGCTTCACATCACCGAGAGTAACCCGTGCGTCCGCCGGCGGACGCACGCCTCCGACTCGGAAATGAGGTGCCGGCGCCGGCGGATGCACGCCTCGCGCGCTGCGCGCGCTCGGCGCGTTCCGTCGAGCTTACTGAGTGCCAGGCTCGTCGCCGGAGGCCACCCAGCGCCCGCCGCCGTGCTGCGAGACCAGCTCGTCGGCAGCCCCCGGGCCCCAGGACCCGCGCGCGTAGCTCTCCGGATGCCCGGACCCCTCCCAGGCCTGGATAAGGGGGTCGACGATCTCCCAGGAGCGCTCGATCTCGCGGCCGCCCGGAAACATCGTGTGCCCGCCCGCCAGCACCTCGAGGAGGACGTTCTCATAGGCGTCCGGCAGCGGCACCTTGGTGAGCCCCTTGTACTCCAGCTTGAGGCCGGCCGGGAGCATCTCGAACCGGGTCCCCGGCCGCTTGGCCCCGATCCGCAGCAGCACCCCCTCGTCGGGCTGGATGCGGAGCACGATCAGGGTCGGGATCCCGGGCTGCCGGCGGCCGCCTATCCGCAGGTGCGGCGCGTCGCGGTAGCGCACCACCACCTCGGTCACCGAGCGGCGCAGGGCCTTGCCGCTGCGCACGAAGATGGGCACCCCTTCCCAGCGCCAGTTCTCGATCACCAGGCGCGCCGCGGCATAGGTCTCCCGCCGCGAGCCGCGCGGCACCCCCGGCGCGTCCAGGTAGCCCTCGTACTGGCCGCGCACCGCCATCGCGGGATCGATCGGCTGCACGGCGCGCAGCGCCTCCAGCTTGGACTTCCGGATGTCGACGGGGTCGAAGGTGGTGGGCGCGTCCATGACGGTCAGGGCCAGCACCTGGAGGACGTGGTTCTGGAGCATGTCCCGCACCGCGCCGCTGTGGTCGTAGTAGCCGGCGCGGGTCCCGATGTCCCCGGCCTCGGCGGCCGTGATCTGGATCGAGTGGATCATGGTCCGGTCCCAGTTGGGCTCGAAGAGCGAGTTCGAGAACCGGAAGGCGAGCACGTTCTGGACGGTGTCCTTGGCCAGGTAATGGTCGATCCGGTAGACCTGGTTCTCCTCGAAGGAATCGGCCAGCAGGTGGTTGAGGCGGCGCGCGCTCTTGTAGTCGCTGCCCAACGGCTTTTCCACCACCACGCGCCGCCAGTGGTCGCCCTTGCGCGTCAGCCCGAGCCGGGCCAGCGAGCTGACGATGCCGGTGAAGGCGACCGGCGGGGTCGCCAGGTAGAACACCACCGGCCCGTCGTCGCCGATCTCCTGCTGGAGGGCCGCATAGGTCTCGGGCGCGTCGTAGTCGAGCCGGAACCAGCTCGCCGACGCAGCCAGGTCAGGGTCGCCGGTGGCCTCGGCCACCATCTTGTCCCAGCCTCCCTCGGGCGCGTCGGAGCGCCCGGCGCCGATCAGCCGCAGGCGCTGTCCGGACCCGGCCACGCCCCGCAGCGCGGGCAGGATCTTGTTGCGCGTGAGGTCGCCCGAGGCCCCGAAGATGACGATGTCAGTGAGGCCAGGTGCTTTGGGCACTCCCAATATCATGCTGACATGGCTGTGGTGGGGCAGCCGCTTCGGCGGCTGGAAGGTCGTGCCAAGGTCACGGGGGCCGTCGCCTTCACCGCCGACCTGCCCATCGCGAACGCCGCCCATGCCCGCCTGGTCCTGAGCCCGCACCCGGCCGCCCGGATCACCGCCGTCCACGCCGATGCCGCGCGCCAGGTGCCGGGCGTGATCGCGGTGATCGGCGGGGCCGACCTGCCGGAGCTGAAGGGCATCCCCGGGGCCGACCTGCCGCTGGCCCGCGACCGCGTCTTCTTCGCCGGCCAGCCGGTGGTGGCGGTGGTGGGGGAGACCGAGGCCGCGGCCACCGACGGCGCGGCGCAGGTG
>DATCNF010000063.1:0-7905 GCA_036565325.1 Candidatus Dormiibacterota bacterium
CCGCCGTGACCACGGCCTTGTCACCCGGCCGCGCCGAGGTGGGCGCCTCGCAGCGGACCACGGTCGCCAGCACGCTGGGCGTGCCCTCCGCGGCGCAGGCGTTCAGGAAATCGAGCACAGGGTCGGCTATTCGGTAACTCCCTTGGAGCGCAGGGCCGCCCAGACCTTGTCCGAGGTCACCGGCATCTCGAAGTTGCGGATGCCCAGCGGCGCCAGCGCGTCGACGACCGCGTTGACGAAGGCCGCCGGTGAGCCGACGGTCGCCGACTCGCCGACACCCTTGGCGCCCAACGGGTGGTGCGGGGAGGGCGTGACTGTCGCGAAGGTCTCGAAGTTCGGGGTCTCCCAGGCGGTGGGCAGCAGGTACTCCATGAAGTTGGAGCCGATGCAGTTGCCCTCGTTGTCGAAACTGATCAGCTCGGTGAAGGCGATCGCCCAGCCCTCGGTCAAGCCGCCATGGATCTGGCCCTCAACGATCATCGGGTTGATTCGGACACCGCAGTCGTCGACCGCGACCACGCGCCGCACCTTCACCTGGCCGGTGCCCTTGTCGACGTCCACCACCACGGCGTAGGTGCCGAAGGGGTAGGTCATGTTCGGCGGGTCGTAATAGTGCACGCCCTCGAGCCCCGGCTCCAGGCCCTCGGGCAGGTTCGTGTAGGCGGCGAAGGCGGCGTCCTGGATGGTCGTGAAGCGATCCGGCGAGCCCTTCACGGACCACTTCCCGCGCGTCCACTCGAGGTCGGCCTCGTCCACCTCCAGCAGGTGCGCGGCCAGCTTGCGGGCTTTCTCCCGCAGCTTGCGGGCGACCAGGGCGGTGGCCGCGCCCGCCACCGGCGTCGAGCGGGACGCGTAGGTGCCCAGGCCGTACGGGGTGGTGTCGGTGTCGCCTTCCTCGACCGCGATGTCGGAGGCCGGGATGCCCAGCTCCTCGGCCACGATCTGGGCGAAGGTGGTCTCGTGACCCTGGCCCTGGCTCTTGACCCCGAGCTTCAGGATGGCCTTGCCGGTGGGGTGCACGCGCAGCTCGGCGGAATCGAACATGCGCAAGCCGAGGATTTGGAAGTCGCGTCCCGGGCCGGCGCCCACAACCTCGGTGAAGCTGGCCAGGCCGATACCCATCAGCTCGCCACGGGCCCGCTTTTCGCGCTGCTCCTCCAGTAGCTGCTGGTAGCCGATCTTCTCCAGCGCCAGGTCCAGCGCCCCGACGTAGTCGCCGCTGTCGTAGACCCACCCCGTCGCGGACGTGTACGGGAAAGCCTCCTTGGGGATGAAGTTCTTCCGCCTCAGCTCGGACTGGTCGACGCCCAGCTCGATGGCGGCGTTGGTGACCAGCCGTTCGATCATGTAGGAGGCCTCGGTGACGCGGAACGAGCAGCGGTAGGCCACACCGCCGGGCGCCTTGTTCGTGTAGTAACCGTCGGCGCTGATGTGCGCCACGGGCATGTCGTAGGAGCCGGTGACGATGCTGAAGAGACCGGCTTTGAACTTGGTCGGCTGGGCGTCGGCGAAGAAGGCCCCGTTGTCGCTGTCCAGGTGCACCCGCAGCCCCAGCATCTTGCCCTGCTCGTCGAGCGCCAACTCGCCTTGCATGTGGAAGTCGCGCGCAAAGCCGGTGGAGATCAGGTTTTCCGTCCGCTCCTCCACCCACTTGACCGGGCGCCCGATCAGCAGCGAGGCCGCGGTCGCCACCACGTAGCCGGGGTAGACGGGCACCTTGTTGCCGAAGCCGCCCCCGATATCGGGCGAGACGATCCGGATGTCCTGCTCGGGCAGGCCGGCGACCAGCGCGAAGACTGTGCGGATGGCGTGCGGAGCCTGGCTGGTCATGTAGATGGTCGCCTTGCCGGTCGCCGGGTGGACATCGGCGATGCAGCCGCAGGTCTCCATCGGGGACGGGTGGCTGCGCGGGTAGTGCGTGGACAGCTTGACCACCTTGGCGGCGCGCGCGAAGGCGGCGTCGGTGGCTGTCTGGTCGCCCGACTCCCAGTGGTAGATGTGATTGTCTTGCTGGCCTTCCTTGTCGTCGCGGATGAGCGCCGCGCCCGCCGACTTCGCCTGGTCCGGGGTGACGACCGCCGGCAGCACCTCGTAGTCGACGTCGATCAGTCCGACCGCGTCGTCGGCTGCGGCGCGCGTTTCCGCGATCACGGCGGCCACCTCCTGGCCCTGGAAGCGCACCTTGTCGGTGGCCAGGACGGCCTGCGTGTCCCCGGACAGGGTGGGCATCCAGGCCAGCTTGTGCTGCGCCATCAGCTCGCCGGTGACCACGGCCACTACGCCCGGTACGGCGCTCGCGCGGGAGGTGTCGACGGACTTGATGCGGGCGTGCGCGTGGGGGCTGCGGTGGATGACCATGTGCAGCATCCCCGCCAGCTTGAAGTCGTCCAGGTAGTTGCCGCGCCCGAGCAGGAAGCGGCGGTCCTCCTTGCGTTTGATGGACTCGCCGATGCCGCCGTGCATGTGCTCTTCAGCGACGCTCATCAAGCACCTCCCACGGCCGCCTCGGCCTGCTCAGCCGGAGCCGCGGTGGCTTGGCGCCGCAGCTCTCCGGCCTTCCTGATCGCCTTGACGATGTTCATGTAGCCGGTGCAGCGGCAGAGGTTGCCGCTGATCGCCCATCGGATCTCCTCCTCGGTAGGGTCGGGCGTGCGGTCGAGCAGTGCCGAACCGACCAGCAGCATGCCGGGCGTGCAGAAGCCGCACTGGAGGCCGTGCTCGTCGTGGAACCCGACCTGGATCGGATCCAGGACGCCACCCTTGGCGATGCCTTCAACCGTCGTCACGGCCGAGCCGTCGGCCTGGACGGTCAGCATGGTGCACGACTTGACCGGCTCCCCGTTGAGCAGGATGGTGCAGGCCCCGCAGCTCGAGGTGTCGCAACCGATGTGGGTGCCGGTGAGGTTGAGCTCGTTGCGAATGAAGTCGACCAGGATCAGTCGCGGCTCGACATCGGCGCCCCGGTCCTGGCCGTTGACCTTGATGGTGACATTCACCGCGCCCCCTCCCTGGCCCTGGCCACTGCTCTCTTAAGCCCGCGCTGAACGAAGACGCGGACGATGTCCTTCTTGTACTCGGCCGACCCGCGCTCATCGGCCTTGGGCTCCGCCGCCGCCGCCGCCAGTCGGGCGGCCTCGGCGATCACCTCGTCAGTCGGTTCCTTGCCGGCCAGCGCCTGCTCCGCCTCCGCCGCCCGCAGGTTCTTCGGACCCACCGCGGTCAGGCCGATGCCGGCCCGACCGATATGTCCGTTGGCCATCTCCACCTGCACGGCCACGCCGACGGTGGCGAAGTCGCCGATCTTCCGCTCCAGCTTCAGGTAGGTGCCGGCCGCCGGCCGGCCGCTGGTCGGGATCACGATCTCGGTCACCACCTCGTCCGGCTGGAGCACGGTGGTGAAGGGCCCTTCGAAGAACTCGGTGGCGGGTATGCGCCGCTCGCCGGACGCGGAGCGGGCGACCATCTCGGCCCCGAGGGCGATCATCACCGAGCCCCAGTCGCCCTGGGGATCCGCGTGGCAGACCGAGCCGACCACGGTTCCCCGGTTGCGAACCAGCGGGTCGGCGATCTGTGGCGCGGCCTCGCTGAGGATGGGGCAAAGTTGACGCAGGGCCGCGTTGAACTCGATGTCGGCATGCCGCGTCCGGGCGCCGATCCGGAGCTGGTTGGGATCGCTTCGGAACCCGGTCAGCTCGGACAGGCGCCCGATGTCGACCACCATCGCGGGCATCGCGAAGCGCAGCTTGAGAAGGGGTACCAGGCTCTGGCCGCCGGCCATCACCTTGGCGTCATCGCCGTGCTGCGCGAGCAGCTGCAGGGCTTCGTCGAGTGAGGCCGGAGATCGATACTCAAAGGCAGCTGGAAACATGGAGCACCTCCAGCGACAAACCAAAGCAGAGGCGCTCGCGCGGGTCATCACCCGGACGGGCGAAACTCCACCCCCCAATCAGGCGATTGGGGGGTGGACTCTTCCACGGGAGACTCTTCCCCGCTTGGCGGGGAAGTACCTCCGGCCAGAGGCCGGAGGGGATGGGGGACGAGGTAGGGTGGAACTCTTCCCCGCTCGCCGGGGAAGTACCTTCCGGCGCAGCCGGAAGTACATCCCAGGGGTCTAAGGAGTCAAGCGGCCACCTCGAGCGATGAGGGCCACGCGACCTCCTCGATGTAGAGGCGGTGATGGCGGAGGCAGCTATCGAGGATGCCGGCGAACCGGTTGGCGAGTGCCCGAACTGCCTCGTTGTGACTGTGGTTGCTGGCGACCAGCTGGTCGTAGTACCGGCGAGCCCCAGGCGAGGCGCTCAGAGCTGAGGTAGCCCAAAGCCAAGCGGCGTCAGCCAAGAACCGGTTGCGTGCAATGCGCCGGCTGACCGCTCGGTGCTTGCCCGAGGCCTTGGTGATCGGGGAGTTGCCGAAGTAGTTCTTGCGGGCTCTAGCATTGGCAAAGCGAGCCGGGTCATCACCCGACTCACCTAAAACCCGGGCGCCGAGGACCTCTGCCAGTCCGGGAAGACTCAAGTAGATCTCGGCGTCCGGGTGCTCTCTAAAATCGGAGGCCAGCTGTTGCTCCAGCTGGGCGATCTCAGATCGCACCTGGAGCAAGGTGCGGACCAGGTAGCTGACCTCGTCGGCGTACGCGGAAACCACTTTGGGCAAGCCCAGCTCCATCTGGGGCGCCCGCAGCCAGGCTTGGATCTGGCTCGCCTTGGCCTCCAAGTTGCGCTGACGCCCATGCCGGCGCAGGGTGGCTGCCAGTTTGTTCAAGGAGAGGCGGCGCCCCCCCTCGGGGGTGGGCGCCAGCGAGAGCACGGCGAGGGCGTCGCGCAAGTCTTGGTCCTCGCCCAACAGTGGAAGGGCTCCGGGAAAGAAGTTGAGCAGGGCGCTACGCAGCTGATTGCGCAGTCGCTGCTGCATGCGAATCGCCCGCACGTGGCTGCGGGCTCGGATCCGGATCGCCTGCGCCTCCTCGCTGTCGCCCGCCAGGGGCCGCAGATCTTGGCCCTTGGTCCGCACCAGGTTGGCCAGCATCCTGGCATCGCCACGGTCCGACTTCGATCGCGCCGGCGCCTCGCCCTCTCGAGCCCGTGCCGAGGTCAAAGGGTTGACCGCGTAGACCAGGTAGCCGCTGGCGACCAGGGCGTTAACCAGGAGCCCGTGATTAGCCTCGATGCCGACCGCCACCTGGCCGGGTTCCTCGGTCAGGCCGGTAATCGTTTCTTGGAGCTTGGTCAGGCCCGCAGCGCCAGCTTCGACGCGCAGTTCCTTGAGTCTCTTGCCCGACTCGGACTGAATCTCGACCTGGTGGTGCTCCTCCGACCAGTCAATGCCGATGAAGATCACTGGCCACCTCCCTGCCTAAGGCCCGCTATTTATCCGAACCGAGGAGGGTCGGACGCCCCAATACCAGTGCTCGCCGGGCAGCCGCCGACGGCGCCCGCGGCACAACATCCTCAGCAGTCCAATTCCTCTCCTCGCCTAAAGGCAGGGGCACGGTTCTCCCGCAGGACTCACTCCCCAGAGCAGTCCAGGGATAGGGAAGTGCTCACCCGCCTCCGGCTCGGTCGGCCCAATTCTCTCCGGGGCTACCCCCGTATTGGGGATGGGGCACGTGGTAAGCCCCGCGTCGCCTCCCGCCTGCTACACAGGCCACCTCCCCGGCAAGCGGGGAGGAGAGAGTTAGCTTGCGCGCATGTCAGATACACCCGCGCACACGGCCCCAGCCCAGGACATCGAACATCACGTGCGGCACGTCCCACGCCTGGTGACGCTGCGCGATATCCACATCCGGGTCTTCGGCGCCGGCGCGATCAACCGCCTCAACGGCAGGATCGCTGTCAGGGCCACCTCGGTCCTCAGCAGCATGTGGTTCTTCTGGTTCTGCGTGTTGCTCGACATCGCCGAGCTGCCCGCCGTGATCCAGGCGGCGACGCCGGTGGTGGTCGTCAGCTACATCTCGCAGACGGTGATTCAGCTGCTCGCGCTGCCGCTGCTGGGCGCCGGCCAGAGGATCATTGCGGAGGCCCAGGACGCGCGGGCCGAGGCCGACCACGAGACGCTGACGGCGCTGCACGCGCTCAATGTCCAGCAGCTGGAGATCCTCCGCCGGCTGGATCGGGCCGGCATCCGCTGAGGCCAGGGGGCCCGGCCGGCGGGCGGTAGACTGGAAGGGGCGATCTTTTTTCGCAGAGGGAACACGATGACAGCGACTGCCAACGTCCTCGTCGTCGAGCTGGCGCAGCCGGAGACCGGGGCGCCCAACTACAACGGCGACGATCGCCAGGAGCTCGAGGCACGACTGCTCCCGCATGGCCTGATCAGCGCCTCCCTGTGCCGCGGCGAGCTGATCGCCATGGTGGCGGCTCCCGAGGGCACGAATTCGGACCAGCTCGCCGAGCTGATCGCGGGCGCCGCCAGCCGGCCGCCCGGCACGGTGCGGCTCAGCGCAGGCGCCCCGGCCCGAAGCGACTGACGTCCAGCGGCGGCCGGTCATTCACGGCCAGGGCCGCTGCGATCTCCCCGACCGCCGTCGCGTGCTTGAAGCCGTGACCTGAGAAGCCGCCCAGGACCGTGACTCCGGGCAGCCTCGCGCTGCCGACGATGAAGTGCCCGTCCGGGCTGTTGTCGTAGAGGCAGGCCGTGAAATCGCCGATCTCGGTGCCGACCCCGTCCAGCAGCTCGCCGAGCAGGCCGCCCTCGATCATCGCCAGCTCCTCCGGCCGCGGCTCGCGGTGGAGCGTGGGCGAGGCGGCCGGGGTGCCCGTGACCGGGAAGCCGACCTTGAGCCGGCGGCCGTCGGGGGTCGGGATGCCGAACGCCAGGATGCGCTCCTGGTGGGCGTGCGAGTCCTCGATCGAGGTCCCGGTGCGCGCACTGTTCTCGCGGATGAACATCGGGAAACGGTCGGGCGTGAAGCGCGCCGGCTCCCGCACCGGCACCCAGGCGAAGAAGTGGCGCTCGATCCCGATCGAGGCGGCCAGCTCCGGCACCAGCGCGCCCAGCCAGGTGCCCACCGCGACCACAGCGTGGCGTGCGCGCACCCGGCCGCCGGCGGTCTCCAGCTCGACGCCGCCGGCGCTCGACTTCAGGCTCCTGACTTCGCAGTTGCGGCGCACGGTGGCGCCCAGGGCGGTGGCCCGCGCCAGCGCCGCGGCGATCGCCTCCTCGGGGCTGATGAAGCCCGCCTCGGGATCGAAGAGCGCCCCGTCGGAGTCACCTACGCGGTGCTGCGGATACCGCGTGCGCAGGGCGCGGGCGTCGAGCAGCTCGTGGTCGACCCCGTGGCGGCGGGCAGACTCACGGCCTCCGCGGATCAGCTGCGAGCTCGCGGGCCCGATGATGAGGAGCCCGGTGCGCGTGAAGAGCGCGCGGCCGGTCTCCCGCTCCAACTGGTTCCACAGCTCGTAGGCGCGCTTGGCGAGCGGCACGTACTCGTCGCCTTCGAACTGGACGCGGCGCAGCATGCGGGAGTGGCCGTGCGAGGAACCCAGGTCGTGAGGAGGGTCGAAGCGATCGAGGCCGACCGCCGCCACCCCGCGAGCGGCCAGCTGCCAGAGCGCGCAGCTGCCCATGATCCCGAGGCCCACCACCGCGACGTCGAAGTCCTGGTCAGGCATCGGCGTCGACCACGTAGTGCTCCGGCAGCCTGACCAGCCGGTCCGGCTCGCCGACGTAGCGCACCCTCACGCCGTACTCGCGCTCGGCCGCCTCCAGCGTCACGTAACCGTTGACGACGTCGCGGAGCACCGCCTCCACCTGTCGCTCGCGCGGATCGCCGTAGCCGCCTCCACCGGGCAGCACCAGGTTGACGTGCGCGTAGTTCGGGAGCGGGACCAGGCGCTTGGCGGGCGGCCGCTCACCGGAGTCGAGGTGGAACGAGCCCAGCGACCCCGGGCGGCCGCCGTCCAGGCC
>DATCNF010000064.1:0-2598 GCA_036565325.1 Candidatus Dormiibacterota bacterium
TTGGGGCTCTCGATCGTGGCCGCGGTGGTGGCCGCCCACGGCGGTGAGGTCCGGACCGCCCAGACGCCTGGCGGCGGCACCACCTTCGTGGTCGAGCTGCCCGTCGGGGGAGCCCCCCAGTGACCCGCGGCCGCCTGGCCTTCGCCGGCGCCGGGGTCGCCCTGATCGCCCTGCTCGGGATCGGCGCCGCCTATGCCTACTTCTTCTCGGGCCTGCGCAGCGCACCCCCGCCGCTGGCGCTGGCCACGCCCACTCCCGGCGCCAGTTCCAGCGCCACGCCGGCCGCGGCCGGCGAGCTGGCCGGCACCTGGAAGGTGGCCTCGGGCTCGCAGGCCGAATGGCGCGTCAGCGAGGTGTTCGTGGGCACCACCTCTCCGCACAATGCGGTCGGCCGCACCTCCGGGGTATCTGGTGGACTGACGGTCCAGCCAGGCGCCTCCGGGCTGGAGGCCTCTGGCCTCAACTTCACCGCCGACCTCACCCAGCTGGCCAGCGTCGACACGGTGGCGGGGCGCGACGTAAGCCAGCGCGACCAGCTGGTACGGCAGTCGCTGAGCACCCGGACCTTCCCAACCGCGACCTTCCAGTCGTCGCAGCCGGTGGCCATACCCGCGGGGCTGGCCGCGGGCCAGCAGGTGCAGGTGTCGGTGGCCGGCCAGCTGACCATCCACGGGGTGACGAAGGACGTCACCGCGACCGTGATGGTGCAGATGTCGGGCGCGCAGGTACAGGCCGCGGGCACCATCCCCACGGACATGGGCACCTTCAACATCACGCCGCCCTTCGCGCCCTTCGTGACGATCGACAAGACCGTCACGATCGGGTTCCTGCTGAACCTCTCGCGCTCGTAGCGCTAACGTTGGACGCGATGTTCGAAGTCAAAGAACTGCACGGTGTCCTGCCCGCGCTGATCTCCCCCCTCACGCGCGAAGGCGCGGTCGACGAGCCCGCGGTGCGCCGGCTGGTGGAGCACGTGCTGGCGGGCGGTGTGCACGGGCTGCTCCCGCTGGGCTCCACCGGCGAGATGGCCTCCTTGGACGAGCCGGCTCGCCGCCAGGTCTTGGCCGCGGTCGTGGAAGCCGCCGCCGGGCGCGTGCCGGTGATCTGCGGGGTCGCCCAGACCCACCTGGCCGCGGCTCGCGCCGAGGTCCAGGCCGCGGCGCGGCAGGGCGCCATGGCGGTGCTGGTCGCGCCGCCCTTCTACTACCCGATCGACCAGGCCACGGTGCTCGGCTTCTACCGCCGGCTGGCCGCCGACAGCCCGCTGCCGATCCTGGTCTACAACATCCCCCAGAACACCAAGGTGGTGGTCGAGCCGGACACTGTCGGCGCGCTCGCCCACGAGGGCACCGTGGTCGGCATCAAGGACTCCAGCCGCGACTTCGAGTACTTCGAGCGCGTGCTCCTGGCCACCCGCGACCTGCCCGGGTTCAGAGCCTTCACCGGCAGCGACACCATGCTCATGGCGTCGGTGGCGATGGGGGGCTGCGGCACCATCTGCGGGGCCGCCAACGTGGCGCCCGGCCTGGTGGTCAGCGTTTACGAGGCCGCCGCGCGGGGCGACTGGGACGCCGCCCGCACCCGGCAGGACCGGCTGATCGAGGTCGTGATGGCGGTGCGCGAGGGCGTCTTCCCGGCCGCCATCAAGGCGGGGGTCGCCATGCAGGGCGTCTGCGAGCCGTGGCCGATGCCGCCGGTGCCCGCGCTGAACGAGGCGGCGACGGAGCGCCTGCGCCAGAAGCTGGAGGGCCTGCTAGCGCCCGTCTAGAGGCGCGGAATCGTTCCAGCGCCGGCGCTCGAACGATTGCCGGCTCAGTGAATCAGCCGGCCGCCGGCGCTCGGCTGAGTTCGGGCCGGCTCGAGAGTGCGCTGAGCACCGCCTCGGACGTAAAGGGAGCTATGGTCATGCGCACCCCCGTGGCGTCGCGGATGGCGTTGGCGAGGGCCGCGAGCCCGGGCACGATCGGGGGTTCCCCGATTCCGCGCGAGCCCAGCGCGCCGTGCTCGGACGGCACCTCGACCAGCTCGATCTCGATCGGCGGCACCGTGTCCGCGGTGGGCAGCCCGTAGTCGGCGAAGCTGCCGGTCCGCAGCTGCCCCGAATCGTCGTAGACCAGCTCCTCCGAGAGCGCCCGGCCGAGGCCCTGCACCACGCCGCCGTGGATCTGGTCGTAAACCAGCTCGCGGTCCAGGGCGCGGCCGATGTCGTGGATCGCCGCGTAGCGGGTGACGTCCACCTGCCCGGTCTCCTCGTCGACCTGCACGCGGGCGATATGAACGCAGAACATGGGGCCGGGATCGGCCACCGAGGCGCGGCCCACGGCGCCGATCGGGCCCGGTCCGCCGGCGCGCTGGGCGAATTCCACCACCTCGGAAAGGGGGACCGTGCGGCTGGGCACACCCTTGACGCGGACCTCGCCGTCCGCCAGCTCGAGGTCGTCGGCCGCCGCCTCCAGCAGCGCGCCCGCTGCCTCCAACACCTGGCGCCGGGCTTCCAGCACAGCCTTCTCGACGGCTGGAGCCACGCTGTAGGTGGTGGCGCTGCCGCCGGCGCCGGGTGCCTCCGGCGAGGTCGTGGAGTCGGTGTGCTGGATGCGC
>DATCNF010000065.1:0-10742 GCA_036565325.1 Candidatus Dormiibacterota bacterium
TCAGCGGCCTGTCCCCGCACCGGGTGGCCCGGCTGGGGATCGGGCGCACCTTCCAGGTCGTGAAGCCCTTCGCGTCGATGACCGTGCGTGAGAACGCGGCCGTGGGCGCTCTCTTCGGCAGCGCGGAGGCCCGCCTGGCGCCGCGAGCGGCTTTCACCTGGGCCGACGAGGTGCTGGAGCTGGTCGGGCTGGCGCGCAAGGCGCGGCTGACCGTCGGCAGCCTGACCATCCCCGACCGCAAGCGGCTGGAGGTGGCCCGCGCCCTGGCCACCAAGCCGCGCCTGCTGCTGCTGGACGAGGTGATGGCCGGGCTCAACCCGGTCGAGGTCGACCAGGCGCTGGAGATGGTGCGCAAGGTGCACGCCGGCGGCATCACGATCGTGCTCATCGAGCACGTGATGCGGGTGGTGGTCGGCGTCTGCGACCGCGTGATCGTGCTTCACATGGGCCGCTTCCTGGCCGAGGGCACGCCCCACGAGGTGCTCCAGGACCGGCGCGTGATCGAGGCCTACCTGGGCGAGAAGTACGCGGCGCGCGCCGCCCGGGGGGCCGGCGATGGCTGAGTCCGGGGCGCTGCTCCAGGTCCGGGGCCTCACCGCCGGCTACGGCGCGGGCCCGGTGCTCTTCGGCGTCGACCTCGACGTGCGTGCCGGCGAGCTGCTGGCCCTGATCGGCGCCAACGGCGCCGGCAAGTCGACCCTGCTGGGAGTGCTGAGCGGGCTGGTGCCCCCGGCCGCGGGCTCCATCCTCTTCGCCGGCCGCAACCTGACCGGCGCCCGGCCCGAGCGGGTGGTGCGCGCCGGCGTGGCCCACGTGCCCCAGGGCCGGCGCCTGTTCGCGACCATGACCGTCCGCCAGAACCTGATCCTGGGCGCCTACCTGCGCCGAGACCGCGAGGTGGGCTCCGACATCGAGCGCGTCGTGGGGTACTTCCCGGCCCTGGGCGACAAGCTGGAGCGGGTGGCGGGCACGCTTTCCGGGGGCGAGCAGCAGATGGTCGCCATCGGCCGCGGCCTGATGGGCCGCCCCCAGCTCCTGATGATCGACGAGCCCTCCCTGGGCCTGGCGCCCAAGGTCGTGGAGACGGTGGTCGAGGTCTGCAAGGCGATCAACCAGGACGGCGTCTCCGTGTTGCTGGTCGAGCAGGACGTGGTGGTCGCGCTGGAGGCCGCGGACCGGGGCTATGTGCTGGAGAGCGGGAGGATCGCGCTCAGCGGCAGCGCGCGCGAGCTGCAGGACGACCCGGCGGTCAGAAAGGCCTACCTGGGGGTGTGACCCACCCTTTCAACCGGTTCCGGCTGCCGGCTGTGATGCTGGCCGCTGTCCTGGCGATCGGCACCGGCGGCTACATGCTGATCGAGCGCTGGCCGCTGCTGGACGCGCTCTACATGACAGTTACCACCATCAGCACGGTCGGCTTCGGCGAGGTCCACCCGCTCGACGCCCCCGGCCGCGTCTTCACGATCGGCCTGATCCTGGGCGGGGTGGGTACGATCTTCTACGCCTTCGGCGTGCTCGCCGAGATCGTCTTCGAGGGCGACATCGCTCGTTACGGGAGGCTGCGTTCGATGGAGAAGGAGCGGGCGGCGCTGCGCGACCATTTCATCGTCTGCGGCTACGGGCGGATCGGCACCCAGGTCGTCAGCGAGCTGGAGAAGGCGCGCAGCAAGTGCATCGCCATCGACAACAACACGGAGGCGATCGCGCGCCTGGAGCGCGAGGGCAAGCTGCACGTGGCCGAGGACGCCGCCTCCGAGGAGGTGCTCAAGAAAGCCGGCATCGAGCGGGCGCGCGGCCTGATCTGCGCCGTCGACTCGGACGAGCGCGCGGTCTACATCGTGCTGGCGGCCAAGGCCGTGCGCCCCGACCTCTACGTGCTGGCCCGGGCCGGCCGCCCGGAGTCCATCCGCCGCCTGGAGCTGGCGGGGGCGGACCGGGTGATCTCGCCCTACCGCATGGCCGGCCACATGATGGCCGAGCTGGCGCTGCGCCCGGCCCTGGTCGAGGTCATGGACTTCCTGCAGCATGGCGACACCCCGGTCGGCGTCGAGGAGCTCCTGGTGCGCGACGGCTACGGCGCCATCGGCAAGACCCTCGACGCGCTCGGCGTCTTCGGCCAGGAGCAGGCCCACCTGCTCGCAGTCCGGCGCAAGGACGGCGACCTCCTTGTCAACCCCGCCGGCGACCTCATGATCCAGGAGGGCGACCTGATGGTGGCCTTCGGCTCGGCCGAAGAGCTCAGCCGAACGGCGGCACTGATCCGCTAGAGTCCCCCTCCCTGCAAGGCGGGGAGGGTAGGGGTGGGGCTGCACTTGGGGTCTAATAGGACGGCGATGGTCGTCTCGGAGCTCGTCCGACGACCCCAGCTGGTCGCGCTCGGGTCCCTCCTGATCGGCATCGCCCTGGTCGCCGCCAAGCTGGTGGTGGGCCTCCTGACCGGCAGCCTGGGCATCCTCAGCGAAGCCGTCCACTCCATGCTCGACGTGGTCGCCTCCGGCTTCGCCCTCTTCGCGGTGCGCACGGCCGCCAAGCCGGCGGACCGCCAGCACCCCTACGGCCACGGCCGCGCCGAGAACCTGGCCGCCTTCGCCGAGGGCATGCTCCTGCTCTTCACGGCCCTCGGCATCGGCTACGCCGCCGTGACCCGCCTGCTCGGCCCGGCGCCGCCCGTCGACGCCGCCTGGTACGCGATGGCCCTGCTGGTGGTCGCCCTGCTGATCGAGGCCGGCCGCGCCATCGTGCTGCGCCACGTCGGCCGCCTTGCCGGCAGCGCGGCGCTGGAGGCGGACGCCGCCAACCGGGGGGCTGACGTGCTCTCCTCGCTGGGGGTGCTGGCGGGGCTGATCGGCGTCCGTCTCGGGTACCCGTGGACCGACGCGGTGGCCGCGCTGGTGGTGGCCGGCCTGGTCGGGCGGGCGGCGATCATGCTGGTCCGCCAGGCCGGCGACATCCTGATCGATCGCTCGCCGGAGGCGGTGGAGGACCAGCTCACCGACACCATTCGGGGGGTAGACGGAGTTCGCGACGTGAAGATGGTGCGCGTCCGCCGCTCCGGTTCCCACCTGCTCGGCGACGTCCGCCTGACGGCGCGCCGGACGCTCTCGGTGGAGGGGGCGGAGGCCCTGCGCGAGGGTGTGCGCGAGGCCGTGACCCGCGACCTCCCCAACCTGACCCTGACGCTGGAGGTGGAATCGGACGTGCGCGCCGCCGACCTGGTCGAGCGCGTGCACGCGGCCGCCGCGCGCTACGGCCTGGTCCGCGACCTCCACAACGTCACCGTCGAGCGCGAGGGCGACGGCAGCCTGCACCTGATCATGGACGCCAAGCTGCCCGGCCACATCTCGCTGCGGGAGGCCACCCAGATCAGCGCGGGGCTGGAGGCCGCGCTGCGGCAGGAGCTCCCGGAGGCCTCCCGGATCGACATCCATCTCGAACCCCTGGAGCCCAATCTGGTCCGCGGCGAGGACGTGACCGAACGTCGCGCCGACCTCGCGCGGCGGGTGCGCGAGGTCGTGGAGGGCCACCCCGAGGTGTTGCGCTGCCGCGACCTCGAGCTCTCTTCGCGCAACGGCGCCATCTATGCGCACGTGGTGGCGGAGATGGCGCCCGGCACCAGCCTGGAGAGTGCGCACGCCGTCGAGACCCAGCTCGAGGAGCTGCTGCGCCAGGAGGTACCCGACCTGGAGGACGTGGTCGCGCGGGTAACAGCTTGACCACCGGATGAGAGCCGGCCGGCCGGCCGACCTGCCCGCTCTGCTCGAGGTCCAGAAGCGGCTGGTTCAAGCCGGCGTCTTCAACTGCGTACCCACGGCCTCCTGGTACGAGCGCATGCTGGGCGACTTCGACTGGTCGGCACGCTCCCGCGTGATCGAGGAGGCGGGCACGATGGTGGCCGGGGTGCTGGTCGTCGACCGCCCGATCCCCGAAGGGATCCTGGCCCGGGCCGAGGTGGTGGCCGGGCCCGAGCTCCTCGTCCCCCTGGCGGAGTGGGGCATCGCGCTCAGCCGCGCCGCCGGCGCCTGGGGCGTCCAGGTCTGGCGCGGGCGCGGCCACTCCGAAGGCCTCGAGCGCACGGGCCTGAGACTGGCGCGGGGCTTCTGGCGGATGGATCGCCAGAACCTGCTCGCCGTGCCCGCGATCCCGCTGGCCGAGGGTTACCGGCTGACCGACGGCGCCGACCGGGACCTCAGCGAGGAACTCTGGCTGGAGACCTACGAGCTCGCCTTCGCCGAGCACTGGCGGCACTCACCGGGCACGCTCGAGGCCATGCGGCGCCGCCGGGCGGCGGCGAGTTACATGCCCGGGCTGGAGCTGATGGCGGTCGACGCCGAGGGTCGGCCGGCGGCGTTCGTGATCTCCATGCTCGAGACCTACGAGTCGGACCGGCGGCCGCAGCCGGTCGGGCTGGTCGCCATGGTGGGCACCGTTCCCGGCCACCGCCGGCGGGGGCTGGCGGCGGCGCTGACGGCGGAGGCGCTGCGCCGGCTGCGCGCGGCCGGCGCCCGCGGCTCATCGCTGTACGTGGACGCCCAGAACCCGACCCGCGCCTTCGACGTGTACCGGAGGCTGGGCTACGAGGTGGGGTTCGAGGACGAGGTCTGGGAGACGCTGTTCAGCTGAGCTCCGGCGGCCCGGATGGCATCCCAGGCCGCTAGCACGTCCGCCTCGGTGGTGCGCAGATTCCCGATCGCGATCCTCAGCACGTAAGCGCCGCGGATCGAGGTATGCGAGATCAGGGCCGCCCCTGAGCCGTTGACGGCTTCCTCGATGGCCCGGTTGGCGTCATCGCCGCCGCGGTGCCTGAAGACCACGGTGCTGAAGGGCACCGGGGCCAGGACCTCGTAGTCGGGGTCGGCCGCCACCCACTCGCGGAGCCTCTGCGCCATCTCGAGGTGACCGGCCAGCACCGCGCGCGCCCGTTCCAGGCCGAAGGCCCGGAGCACGAACCAGAGCTTGAGGCCGCGGAAGCGGCGCCCCAGCGAGGTTCCGAAGTCCATCAGGTTGCGGACGCTGTCGCCCTCTGGGTTGGAGAGGTAGTCGGGGACGATGCTGAAGGCCCGCCGGAGCACATCCTCGCGCCGGCAGAAGAGAACGCTGCAGTCGATCGGCGTGAAGAGCCACTTGTGCGGGTTGACCACGATCGAGTCGGCCCGCTCGCAGCCGGCCAGCACCTGCCGGTGGGAGGGCAGCACCGCCGCGGCACCGCCGTAGGCGGCGTCCACGTGCAGCCAGAGGCCCTCGCGGCGAGCGATCTCGGCGATCTGGGGGACGGGGTCGATCGAGGTCGTGCTGGTGGTGCCGACCGTGGGCACGACCGCAAACGGGATCAGCCCCGCCGCGCGATCGCCGGCGATCGCCGACTCCAGCTCGTCGGGCCGCATCCGGAACTCGGCGTCGGTGGCGATCCGGACGCATCCGGCCTGGCCGGTGCCCAGCACCAGGCCCGCCTTCTCGACGCTGGAGTGGGCCTCGGCCGAGGTGTAGTAGCGCAGGCGGCGACCGTCGACCCCCTGCTCCCGAACGTTCAAGCCCGGTATCGCCTCGCGGGCGGCGGTCAGCGCGTACAGGGTGCTGGTGGAGGCGGTGTCGTTGATCACCCCGCTGAACCCGGCCGGCAGGCCGATCGCCTGCCGCAGCCAGTCCGTGGCCACCTCCTCGACCTCGGTGGCGGCGGGCGAGGTGCGCCAGAGCATGCCGTTGACGTTGAGTGTCGCGATCAGGAGCTCGGCCAGGATGCCGGGCGCCGAGGAGCTGATCCCGAAGTAGGCGAAGAAGCGGGGGTGGTTCCAGTGCGTGATCCCGGGCAGCACCAGCCGCTCGAAGTCGTCAAGGAGCGCGTCGAGCGGCTCCCCGCGCTCGGGCGCCGACGCCGGCAGCGCGCGCCGGATGGAGCCCGGCTCGACCTGCGCCAGGACCGGCCGCGAGCGCACGTCTTCGAAGTAGCCCAGCACCCAGTCCGAGGCCCGCTCCAACGCCTCCCGGAACTCCTGCGACTCGGCCTTTGCATCCCTCCGCTTGGGGGAGGGGTTGGGGAGGGGCGTCACTCAGGCCTCGGCCGGCAGGTGGAAGGTGATCTCGTACATGCCGCCGTGCAGGCGCGCCTGGTGGATCCAGCCCATCCGGCGCAGCAGGCGCAGCATGGCCTGGTTCTCAGGCAGCACGATCAGCGTGAAGGTGTCGATGCCGTGCTCGCGCGCCACCCGGGCCAGCATCGAGAGCAGCAGGGCGCCCAGGCCGCGGCGCTGGAAGTCGTCGACCACCGCCAGCGCCACCTCGGCCACGGTGGTGTCGGGGATGCGGTCGTAGCGGGCCACGCCGACGATGTGCTCCACGGAGTGCTCGTGTCCCAGGCGATGGGTCGCGCAGAGGGCGAAGCGGGCCTCGCCGTCGACGTGCGAGAGCCTGTGCGCAAGGTCCTCGGGGAGCCTCTTGAGCGGCGAGAAGAAGCGGAAGTAGACGCTGCGCTCGGACATCCGGGAGAAGGCATCGTGGAGCGCCTCCTCGTCGGTCGGCCGCAGGGGCCGCACGTGCACACGGGTGCCGTCGCTGAGCTCGACGTGCTTCTCCTGGGTCGCCGACTGTCCCTCGATAGCTAGCCTTTTGTACACCTTGGACGACGCCCGCCGATGGGGGTCCATCGACTCCCTCGTCGAATGGCTGCACTTCCGCGCGCCGGAGGAGGCCTTCCTGGCCGGCGGCGACGCGGAGCTGGCCGCGCGCTTCTACACCCGGCTGGCGGAGTGGCTGTTCGCGCTCGCCCTGCTCAGCTTCTGGCGCCTCAACCAGCGCAGCGACTGCGCGGCCTGCGCGGCGGCGCTGGAGCGAGTCTCGCCCGAGCACGCGGTGCTCGAGCAGCTGCGCCGCGAGCGGCCGGACATCGTGTCCCGGATGCAGGTGCCCCACGTCTCGCCGCAGCGCAAGTTCCCACCGCTCGACCCTCAGGCCAGCATCCTGGAGCTGAGCGGCCTGCTGGCGCAGCAGCTCCAGCGCGACGACCTGGAAGGCTTCGCGCGCGCCTGCCAGGAGGCCGGCGAGGACGTGCTGCCGCTGGCGATCGGCCTCGACGTATAGCCTTGGCGGACGTGATCACGCGCACACTGCCGGTTCGCTCCGAGGTGGCGCGCGAGCACACCTGGGACGCCGAGAGCGTGTTCGCCAGCGAGGCGGAGTGGCAGGCCGAGTTCGACCAGGTCAGCACCAGCCTGCCCGACCTCGCCGAGTTCAAGGGCCACCTGGGGGCCGGTCCGGACCAGGTCGCTGACTACTTCCAGGCGGCCGAGGCCGCCCTGCGCAGCATGGGCCGGATCCAGGTCTACGCCAACATGTTCACCGCGGTCGACAGCTCCGACCAGGCGGCCACCGCGCGCAGCGAGCGCGCCCGCTCGCTGGCGGCGCGCGTCAATGCGGCCATCTCCTTTGCCGAGCCGGAGATGCTCGGCATCGGCATCCCGCGGCTGCGGCAGTGGGCGCGCGAGCACGAGCGCCTGCGCATCTACGACCACCACTTCGAGCGTCTCGGCCGCCGCCAGGCGCACGTCCGCTCGGACGAGGTCGAGGAGGTGCTCAGCCTGGCCGTCGAGCCGATGCAGTCGGCGGCTTCGGTGCACGGCACGCTGGCCAACGCCGAGCTCCATTTCGACGCCGCCAGCGGGACCGGCGGCGACAGCTACGAGGTCGCGCAGGGCACCTACGGAGACCTGCTCAGCCATCCCGACCGCGAGGTCCGGCGCACGGCCTGGGAGAACTACGCGGACGCCCACCTGGCGCTGCGCAGGACGATGGCCACCTGCCTGGCGACCGGGATCCGGCGCGACGTCTTCTTCGCGCGCGCCCGCCGCTATCCAGACTCCCTGGAGGCGGCCCTGGCCCCCAACAACATCCCCGCCGAGGTCTTCCACAACGTGATCGCCGCCTTCGAGGCCAACGTCGGGACCTGGCACCGCTACTGGCGGCTGCGCAAACGCGTGCTCGGACTCGACCAGCTGCACATCTTCGACACCCGCGCGCCGCTCACCGGGGCGCGCACGCCGGTGCCCTACACGCGGGCCGTGGAATGGATCGCGGAGGGACTGCAGCCGATGGGCGCGGAGTACGTCAGCGCGCTGCGCCGGGGCGCGTTCGAAGAGCGCTGGGTCGACATCTATCCCAACCGCGGCAAGCGGATGGGGGCTTTCTCGATGGGGGTGCCGGGCACCCATCCCTTCATCTTCCTGAGCTACAACGACAACGTCTTCAGCATGAGCACGCTGGCCCACGAGCTGGGCCACTCCATGCACAGCTGGTACTCCAAGAGCAGGCAGCCGTACGTGTACGCCAACTATGGGCTGTTCGTGGCCGAGGTGGCGTCCAACTTCCACCAGGCGATGGTCCGGGCGCATCTGCTGAAGACCAACCCCGACCCCGAGTTCCAGATCAACCTGATCGAGGAGGCGATGGCCAACTTCCATCGCTACTTCTTCATCATGCCCTCGCTCGCCCGCTTCGAGCTCGAGCTGCACCGCAGCGTCGAGCGCGGCGAGGCGGTCACGGCCGACGGCATGACGGCGCTGATGTCGTCATTCCTGGACGAGGTCTACGGCGGAGTCGTGGAGCACCGGTCCGACCTCGACCGCGCACGCTCCGGGATCACCTGGGCGCAGTTCCACACCCACCTCTACAGCAACTTCTACGTCTACCAGTACGCAACCGGCATCGCCGGCGCCCACTGGCTGGCCGAGCGGGTGCTGAGCGGCGAGCCCGGCGCGGTGGCGAGCTACATCGACTTCCTGTCGGCCGGCTCGTCGCGGTATCCGCTGGACGCGCTGCGCGCGGCCGGCGTCGACATGGCATCGCCGGAGCCGGTGAACAAGGCCTTCGAGGTCATGGCGGGCTACGTGGAGCGGCTGGAGAAGCTGCTGGGCGTCAGGAGCCCTGCCCCCTAAGGGGCAGATACCAGGCTCCCGGCGCCCCTCCGGTTTCTAGAGTGACCCCGGTGCCAAGGTCGGAGACGGTCGTTTTCGAAGCTCTGAGGAGGCGCATCTCCGACCGTGACCTGGCCGTGCTCGGCACCGGACTGGTACTGGCCGCGGTCTGCCTCCTGCTCGCCTTCCGGGTGCTCCCGGTCGGCTTCATCGTGATCCTGGTCCTGGTCCTTCTCTACCCGGGGATCGGGATCTGGAAGACGCTGCGGTGCGACTGGGGGCCCGCCGCGCCCAGGCTGGTGCTGGGTCCGGAAGCGCTGGAGGTGGGCCGCGATCTGCGCATTCGCTGGAAGGACGTCACGGAGGTCGCGGCCCAGCAGCCGAGCGGGGCCGCGCGTGGCACGGCCGAGCGCGTCTGCATCCGGGTCAACCGGCTGGCGCCGGTGATGCCCGTGCCCTCCATGCTGCGGCGGCTCGGCCTCGGCGACTACGACGGCTACTTCGACATCACGATCCCGGCCACGTACGGGGTTCCCGCCGCGCAGATGGCGGCCGCCATGGAGGAGCGCCGTGCCCGGGCCGCGGCCGCCCCGGCACTCGCCGCCCAGCCGAGGCCGCCGGTGAAGCGCCGGCGCCAGCCGCCCGCGCGGTCGTGAAGGGCATCCTGGCGGACCTCCGTGTGCTCGAGGTCTCGGCCTTCGTGGCGGCCCCGCTGGGTGGCGCCACGCTGGCCGCCATGGGTGCCGACGTGGTGCGGGTGGATCCGCTCGGGGGCGGCATCGACGCCCGGCGCTGGCCGCTCCACGGCGGGCGCTCCCTGTACTGGGCGGGACTCAACCAGGGCAAGCGGTCGGTCACGATGGACACCCGGTCGGAGGCCGGCCGGGAGCTGCTGGCGGGGCTGGCCGGGGCCGTGGGCACCGTGCTCACCAACCTGCCGGTGGCGGGGTGGATGGCCTGGGAGACGCTGGCCGCGCAGCGCCCGGACCTGGTGCTGGTCGCCATCACCGGCAACCCAGACGGCACCTCGGCCGTCGACTACACGGTCAATGCCGCCGCCGGCTGGCCCTTCGTGACCGGCCCCCCGGGCCAGGAGGGTCCGGTCAACCACGTGCTGCCCGCCTGGGACGTGGCCACCGGCTTCCTGGCCGCGGCCGCGCTGCTGGCGGCCGACCGCCACCGCCTGCGCAGCGGGCAGGGCCAGGCGGTGAGCATCAGCCTGGCCGACGTCGCGCTGGCCGTCACCGGCCACCTGGGCGCGGTCGCGGAGGCGGTGCTGGAGGCCGCGCCCCGGCCGCGCATCGGCAACGACACCTACGGGACGCTGGGCCGCGACTTCCGGACCCGCGACGGCCGCTACCTGATGGCCCTGGCGCTCACGCCGCGCCAGTGGCGTTCGCTGTGCGCGGCGGTCGGGATGGAGTTCCCGCCCGAGTTCGTGCGCGAGGAGGTCCGGTTCGAGCGCCGCGCCGAGGTCTGGGCGCTGCTCGAGCCCTGGGTGGCGCAGCGCACACTGGCCGAGGTCGCCGCGGCGTTCGATGCGGAGGCGGTGCTCTGGGGCCCCTACCGGACCTTCCAGGAGTTGGTCGCCGAGGACCCGCGGGTGCGCGCCAACCCCATGTTCGTGGAGATCGAACAGCCGGGCGTCGGCCGCTGGCCGGCGACCGCTTCGCCGGTCGAGTTCGGGGCGGTGCCCAGGGTGCCGGCGCGGCGGGCTCCCGCGCTCGGGGAGCACACGGACGAGGTGCTCAGCGAGGTACTGGGCCTCAGCCCCTCAGAGCTGCAGCGCCTGCGGGCGGAGAAGGTGATCGGGTAGAGTCCCCCTCCCCGGCGGGGAGGGTT
>DATCNF010000066.1:0-1677 GCA_036565325.1 Candidatus Dormiibacterota bacterium
CCTCGACACCCCGGTCCCCGGCGACCTGCGCAACCGGCTGACCGGTCTCGCGTCCAGCCGGACTGCGCCCTCCGGAAACCGGGACCGGGTTTCGCCCTCCCGGACTCGACTTTCGCACTTTTGGGTCGCTGATTGCTGAGGGGCGATCCGGGCGGGGCGGGTGATCGCGACACGCCGGACAAGCCGGGTCCAGGATCTTAGGCGGGATAAGCGGAAGCATCGGCGGTGCTTAAGTCCGCCTCTTCCGAGGGAACCCGCCGATGCTTCCGCTGCTGAATCTACCCGTGTCCCTGCTGAGCGTGCTGGTGACGGTGCGCCCGTGTTTCACGGCGCCGTCGTTCACTACGTTCTCCGGCCTGGCCGCTGGTCTTGCCGGGCAGGTCCGGCGCCGTACCGTGGTCGGGATGCTGCTGGGCGCGTGCCTGCAGCGGGCCTGGCCGCATGACCGCGCGCACTATTTCTTCTCCCGGGCCCGCTGGCAGCTCGATGAGGTGGGCCTGGCGGTCGCCGGCCTGGTCGCGGACGCCCTGATCGACCCGGGTGCGGACGTGACCGTCGCGCTGGACGACTCGGTGTGCGTCCGGGCCGGCCGCAAGGTGCACGGCACGGGCTGGCAGCATGACGGCAGTGCTAAGAACCTGCAGAAACTGTCGTTCGGGAACTGTTTCGTCACTGTCGGGATCGTGGTGCAGCTGCCGTTCTGCTCGCGGGCCTGGTGCCTGCCGGTGCTGGCCCGGCTGCACCTGCCTGGCAAGGGCGCCGGACCGTCCAAGGTGACGGTCGCCGCGGAACTGGTCGCGCTGCTGGCGGATGCGTTCCCCGGGCGGCGGCTGAACGTCGTCGCCGACGCCGCATATCACGGGCCGGCGCTGCGTGACCTGCCGGCGAACGTGACCTGGACGTGCCGGCTGCCCCGGACCGCCGTCCTGTATGGCCTGGCGCCGCCGCGCACCGGCAGGCGGGGCCGGCCCAGGACTAAGGGCGAGCGGCTGGGCACCCCAGCTGACCTGGCCAGGAACGCGACCTGGACCACTGATCACGTGGTCACCTACCACGGCCGCACCGACATCAGGCACACCGCCACCGTGCGCTGCCTGTGGTACGGCTCATTTCATGCCCGCGCTGTCACCGTTGTGCTCGTCCGCGACGAGGCGACCACCAGCGGCTACGACCTGGCGCTGGTCACCACCGACGACGCCGCCGCCGCCGGCCCGGCCCTGATCGTGTCCCGGTACGCGATGAGATGGCCAGTGGAACAGGCGTTCGCCGACGCCCGCAACGTCCTCGGCGCGGGTGAGGCCCGTAACCGCACCCGCCTCGCGGTCGAGCGGACCGTCCCGTTCGCGCTGCTAATGCACACCCTGATCGTGATCTGGTACGCCCGGCACGGCTACGACCAGGCCGACATCGACGCCCGCCGCGATGACCAGCCCTGGTACGGCGAAAAGACCGAGCCGGCCTTCGAGGACATGCTCATCAAGCTCCGCCGCGTCATCATCGCCGCCCGATTTTCCCCCGCCATCCCAGCTCAGCCCACCACCGACGAAATCCGCGCCGTCACCTCAGCCTGGGACGCAGCAGCGGCCTGATCCCGAGAACCTGCGAAAGTCGAGGTTTCCTCGTAGCTGCCGATTATGGGGGCGGACGGCACGGGGTCAAGGTGGAGCGCCCCGCGGA
>DATCNF010000067.1:0-7426 GCA_036565325.1 Candidatus Dormiibacterota bacterium
CCCGCCGGTCGGGAGCGGGCTACCTCAAGTTGACCGCTCGAATTGGCCGGGCGTAGCATCGCGCCCCGCCGTCGGCCGGCGGCCGGTGGAATCAGTCAGCCCGGCGTTGGGTAGATAAGGGGTCCATGGCACAGGGTTTGATCATCGTGGAGTCCCCCGCCAAGGCGAGGACTCTCAAGCGCTTTCTCGGCGACCGCTATGACGTGCTCGCCTCGATGGGCCACGTCCGCGACCTGCCGGAGCGCGAGCTGTCGGTCGACGTTGAGCACGACTTCGAGCCCACCTACGTGGTGGTCGAGGACCGCGAACGCACCATCCGCGAGCTCCGGACGGCGGTCGGCAAGGCCTCTGCCAACCGGGAGGTGATCCTGGCCTCCGACCCCGACCGGGAGGGCGAGGCGATCGCCTGGCACCTGTCGGAGGTCCTGAAGCTCAAGGACCCCAAGCGGATCGAGTTCCACGAGATCACCGCCGACGCCGTGCGCCGCGCCCTGGAGGCGCCGCGCGACATCGACATGCGCCTGGTCAACGCCCAGCAGGCGCGTCGGATCGTCGACCGCCTGGTCGGCTACCGGCTCAGCCCCTTCCTCTGGAGCAAGGTCCAGAAGGGCATCGGCGCGGGCCGCGTGCAGTCGGTCGCCCTGCGCCTGGTCGTCGACCGCGAAGGTGAGATCCGCGCCTTCGTCGCCGAAGAGTCGTGGACGGTCGATGCCCTGCTCAGCAAGCTCGACGATGAGCGCAGCTTCAAGGCGCGCCTGCTGCGGCGCGGCGACGACAAGCTGGAGCTGAAGACCAGGGCAGAGGCGGACCAGGCGCTGGCCGACCTCCGAGGCGCGGCCTACAGGGTGCTGGGCGTGGAGCGCAAGCAGCGCAGCAAGAGCGCGCCGCCGCCCTACATCACCTCGACCCTGCAGCAGGACGCGTCCAGCCGCCTGCGCTTCGCGCCCCGGCGCACCATGCGGCTGGCCCAGGACCTCTACGAGGGCATCGAGCTGGGCGCCGAGGGCAGCACGGGCCTCATCACCTACATGCGCACCGACTCCACCCGCATCAGCGCCGAGGCCGACGGCAAGGTCGGCAGCTGGATCAAGAGCCAGCTCGGCGAGCGCTACCTCGGCCGCCCCCGCTCGGACAAGGCGCGGGTCGGCGCCCAGGAGGCGCACGAGGCGATCCGGCCCACCGAGCCCACCCGCCGCCCCGAGGACATCCGGCGCTTCCTCAGCAACGAGCAGTTCCGGCTCTATGAGCTGATCTGGCGCCGCTTCGTGGCCAGCCGGATGGCGCCCGCCCAGTACGCCAATACGGTGGCGGAGATCCAGGGCGGGGATTTCATCTTCCGGGCCAACGGCTCGGTCCTCACCTTCGACGGCTTCTACAAGGTGTGGGAGCGCGCCGATGACGAGGACGAGGAAGGCCGCCTGCCGGATCTCCAGGAGGGCGAGGCGCTGCGCTTCCAGGACCTGGTGTCCGAGCAGCACTTCACCCAGCCGCCGCCCCGCTACTCGGAGGCGACCCTGATCAAGGAATTAGAGGAGCGCGGCATCGGCCGCCCCAGCACCTACGCCAGCATCGTGGCCACCATCCAGGACCACGGCTACGTGGAGCAGAAGGAGCGCCGGCTGCACCCGACCACGCTCGGCGAGGGCGTGAACCACATCATGGTCAACCACTTCAAGGACATCTCCGACGACCAGTACACGGCCGCCCTGGAGGCGAAGCTCGACCGGGTCGAGCAGGGCCAGGTCGAGTGGGTGCCGGTGGTCGGCGAGTTCTACCACCCTCTGGAGCGGATGCTGAGCGCGGCCGAGGAGGCGATCCCCGCCGACACCGGCGAGGTCTGCCCCGAGTGCGGCGAGGGGCACCTGGTGCTCAAGGCCAGCCGCTTCGGCCCCTTCAAGGGCTGCAGCCGGTATCCCAAGTGCAAGTACCGCCTGGCCGTGAGCCCGACCGGCGCGCCCGCGCAGGCCAAGAACCTGGACGAGGCCTGCCCGCAGTGCGGCAAGCCGCTCCAGGTCAAGCACGGCCGTTACGGGGAGTTCGTCGGCTGCTCCGGCTACCCGGAGTGCAAGTACATCCGCCGCGACAACCAGCCGGAGGCCAAGCCCACCGGCCAGCAGTGCCCCGAGTGCAAGCAGGGAGAGCTGCTGGAGCGCCAGGGCCGCTACGGGCCGTTCCTGTCCTGCAGCCGCTACCCGGACTGCCGATACCGCGCCAACAAGCGCAAGGACGGCAGCATCGCCCCCGCCCGCGAGGTCAAGGTCCTGGACGAGCCCTGCCCGGTGTGCGGCAAGCCGATGGTCGAGCGCCAGGGCCGTTACGGCAGCTTCAAGAGCTGCTCCGACTATCCGCGCTGCCCCGGTCCCAAGGGGGTCGGCAAGGGGCCTGCGAAAGCCGCGCGGCCGCGCGGCCGGCGCGCCGCGGCGCGTGGTTAGCCCGGAACGACCCCCGGGTATACTTCGACCGCCAGCCCTCGCGCTGAGTAACGCACGCCCCGGCACTTCACGAGCTACCTGCCGGGCGGAGGTCTAGGAGGTAGCAATCAATGCCTCAGGTAACCCTGAAGCAGCTGCTGGAGGCGGGTGTCCACTTCGGGCACCAGACCAGTCGCTGGAACCCGAAGATGCGGCCCTACATCTTCACTGCCCGCAACGGCATCCACATCATCGATCTCCAGAAGACGGTGCGTCTGATGGACGATGCCTGGGGTTTCGTCCGCGACACCGCGGCGACCGGCCGTCCGGTGCTCTTCGTGGGCACCAAGAAGCAGGCCCAGGAGACGATCCAGACCGAGGCCGTGCGCAGCGGCATGTACTTCGTGAACCGGCGCTGGATGGGCGGCATGCTCACCAACTTCTCGACGGTCAAGCGGCGCATCGAGCGCCTGCAGGAGCTGCGCCGGATGCAGCAGTCGGGGGCGTTCGAGTCGATGCCCAAGAAAGAGGCCAAGCGCAACCAGGACGAGCTCGACCGGCTGATGTTCCACTTCGACGGCATCGCCGACATGAAGCGGCTGCCGGGCGCGGTCTTCGTGGTGGACCCGCGTAAGGAGCACATCGCCGTGACCGAGGCCAACCGCCTCAAGATCCCGGTGGTCGCGATCACCGACAGCAACTGCGACCCCGACCTCATCAATTACGTGATCCCCGGCAACGACGACGCCATCCGCGCGGTGAAGCTCATCACCGGCAAGATCGCGGATGCCTGCCTCGAGGGCCGCTCGCAGGCCGAGGCGCGCGGTGAGCTGGCGCCGCCGGTCGAGGAGCGCGAGTTCTACGACACGCCGCGCTACGAGCTGATGGAGGAGTTCCTCGAGGACGAGGAGGAGTACCTCCCCGACATTTCAGAAGACGAGTTCCTGCACCGCGGGGACGATGACGAACCACCAGGAGTCAGGTAGATCAATGGCAACCTCAACGATGGACGACGTCAAGAAGCTCCGTGAGCTCACGGGCGCGGGAATGATGGACTGCCGCAACGCGCTCAACGAGGCCGGTGGCGACGTCGACAAGGCGGTCACGATCCTGCGCGAGAAGGGCATCGCCAAGGCCGCCAAGCGCGCCGGGCGGGACACCGCCAACGGGGTCGTGGAGTCCTACCTGCACCGCACCGGGGACTACCCGCCGCAGGTGGGCGTTCTGGTCGAGGTCGACTGCGAGTCGGACTTCGTCGCCAAGGGCGAGGAGTTCCGGCAGCTGGCACGTGAGCTGGCGATCCACGTCGCGGCCGCGGCCCCACGCTGGATCAATCCCGAGGACGTGCCCGCCGAGGTCATCGCCGAGGAGCGCAGCGTGCACACCAGGCGGTACGAGCTGGAAGGCAAGCCGGCCGGTCAGATCGAGAAGATCGTCGACGGCCAGATCAACGCCTTCTACAAGGACAACTGCCTGATGAAGCAGATCTGGGTGCGGGACAACAAGACGCCGATCGAGAACCTGGTCAAGGAGAACATCTCCCGGCTCCAGGAGAACATCGTGGTCCGGCGCTTCTCGCGCTTCGCCGTCAAGGAGGCGTAGGACCAATCGCTAGCTCACCGGATGGCGACGGCCAGCGCCCAAGGTACCGCCGAGTCCTCCTCAAGCTGAGCGGGGAGGCCTTCGGCGGGCCCCGCGACGAGGGCATCGACTACGACGTGGTGCGCGCCGTGGCCGCTCAGATCAAGGCCGTCCACGAGCGCGGGGTCGAGGTGGCCGTGGTGATCGGGGGCGGCAACTTCGTGCGCGGCGCGCGGGCCGCCGAGCGGGGCATCGAACGCGCCACCGCCGACTACATGGGCATGCTGGCGACGGTCATCAACGCCCTGGCGCTCCAGGACGCCCTCGAGCACATGGGCCGTCCCGCGCGCACCATGACCGCGATCCAGATGCCGCAGGTGGCCGAGCCCTACATCCGCCGGCGCGCCGTGCGACACCTGGAGAAGGGACGCGTCATCATCCTGGCCGCCGGCACCGGCAACCCGTACTTCACGACCGACACCACCGCCGCGCTGCGCGCGGTCGAGATCGAGGCCGAGGTGATCCTCAAGGCCACCAAGGTCGATGGCGTGTACACGGCCGATCCCGTAACCCATCCCGACGCCAGCAAGTTCGACCGTTTGGATTACCTGGAAGTGCTCAATCGGGGAATCGAGGTGATGGACAACACCGCCCTCACGCTCTGCATGGACAATGGCGTCCCGATCATCGTGTTCGACCTCCTGAAGGAGGGCAACATCGAGCGCGTGGTCCTCGGTGAGAAGATCGGAACCCTGGTGGGAGCGCAGACATGATCGAAGAGATCCTGATGGACGCCGAGATCAAGATGGACAAGTCGATCGAGCACCTGGCGTCCGAGCTCACCCACATCCGCACCGGGCGCGCCAACCCGGCACTGATCGAGAAGATCCAGGTGCCCTATTACGGCACCCCGACCCCGCTCAACCAGCTGGCGCAGATCACCGTGCCCGAGCCGCGGCTGCTCATGGTCCAGGTCTACGACCGCAGCCAGATCGGCGCGGTCGAGAAGGCCATCCGCGACGCCGGCCAGGGCCTCAACCCGGCCAGCGACGGCGCCGTCGTGCGCGTGCCCGTGCCGCCGCTCACGGAGGAGCGGCGCAAGGAGTACGTGAAGATGGTCCGCAACAAGGCGGAGGAGGCGCGGGTGGCCGTCCGCAACGTGCGCCGGGAAGAGGTGCACCGCATCCAGCAGCAGGAGAAGGAAGGGGAGATCCCCGAGGACCAGGCCAAGCGCGCGATCGAACAGCTGCAGAAGATCACCGACGCGCACGTCGCCCGCATCGACGTGGCGGCGGCCCGCAAGGAAGCCGAGGTCATGGAGGTTTGAGACCTCCGGCCCGGCGACGGACGGAGCGTCTGGCACGCTCATGCGGCGCCAGCCCGCCGCCGGTTTCTGTGCTCCTCGGTCACGCAGCTACCGCTGCGCTCCCTCCGGTGCTCGGCACCGACGCCGGGCTGGCAGCGCCTGACCGCACCAGCCGCTGCGCCGCCACCGTGCCGGAGGTCTAGCCGACCTCATTCGCTGAGATGGAACAGCCGACCGCGGTCCCGTACCACGTCGGCATCATCATGGACGGCAACGGGCGCTGGGCTCGCGGCCGCAAGCGACCCCACAGCTTCGGCCACCGGGCCGGTGTGCGCGCCATGAAACGCGTCATGTACGCGTGCGAGGACATCGGCATCAGGGTGCTCAGCGTGTACGCGTTCTCGACCGAGAACTGGGCGCGCCCGCGCACCGAGGTGCGGGCCCTCATGAGGCTCTTCCACGAAGCCATCCAGCGCGAGATCGGCGAGCTTGACGAGCGCGGCATCCGGCTGCTCGTGAGCGGCCGCCGCGATGAGCTCTCCGACCGCATGCGCCAGCGCATCGACGCCGCCGAGAAGCGCACGGAGGGCAACCGCAAGGGGGTCCTCAACGTCTGCCTCAACTACGGCGGCCGCGCCGAGGTGGTGGACGCCGTGCGCCTCCTCGTAGCTGAGGGCGTGGCCCCCGCCGACGTCGACGAAGCTGCCATCGCGGCCCGGCTCTATCACGCTGATCTCCCCGACCCCGACCTCATCATCAGGACCGCCGGCGAGAAGCGGATGAGCAACTTCCTGCTCTGGCAATCCGCCTACAGCGAGCTCTACCTCACGGACACTCTGTGGCCGGACTTCGACCGCGAGGCGCTCGAGCTGGCGGTCGCCGAGTACGCGCGGCGCGTGCGCCGCTTCGGTGGCCGGCCGGATCTCGAGGCAGTCAGCGGTTGACCGTGGAGGCCAAGACGACGTCGCGCCCGGCCTGGCGGCCGAGCCCGCTCATGGTCCGCATCGTCTTCGGGTCGCTGCTGGTGGCGGCGATCATGGCACTGGTCTACTGGGGCCTGCCCGGCCTCTGGGTGCTGGTCCTCGTCCTGGGAGGGCTGGCGCTCTGGGAGTTCCGGCAGATCTCGGACCACATGGGGTTCCGGGCGCCCAGCTGGCTGCTGTACCCGCTCGGCGGCTACCTCGCCTTCAGCGGGACGCTCCTCAAGGCCATCGACCTCCAGCTGGTGCTGTCGATCTCGCTGGTCGCCGGCCTGGCCGCCTTCCTCTTCCTGCCCGGCCAGCGCGACGGGCTCGGCCGCTGGGCGATGGGGCTGGCGGGCGCCATCTACATCGGGCTGCCGATGAACTACTACCTGCTGCTCTACACCTCGGCGCCGGGCCACGGCCGAGCCTGGGTCATGTTCACGGTGCTCACGGCGGCGGTCAGCGACATCGCCGCCCTGCTGATCGGCAGCGCCATCGGGCGCACCCCGTTCTTCCCGGCCATCAGCCCCAAGAAGACACTGGAGGGCGCGATCGCCGGCGTCCTCTTCTGCGTGCCGGCGCTGCTGCTGGGCGCGGTCGCCGGCCTGGGCATCCCGATCGGGCACGCGATCGTGATCGGCCTCCTGATCGGCATCAGCGCCGAGGCCGGCGACCTGGTCGAGTCCCAGATGAAGCGGGTGGCCGGCGTCAAGGACTCTTCCGGCCTGATCCCCGGCCATGGCGGCATGCTCGACCGCATGGACTCGGTGCTCTTCCCGCCGATCGTGGTCTTCGTCTACGCCAGCGTGTTCCACCTCCTCTCATGAGGCCCCTCAACGTGGTCATCCTGGGCGCCACCGGCTCCATCGGGAGCCAGGCCCTGGACGTCATCGACCGCTACCCGGACCGCTTCGCCGTCTTCGGCCTGGTCACGGGCAAGCGCTCGCTCCAGCGCGCTGCGCGCTTCACCGCCACCGCCGCCGACCCCGACTGCGAGGCGCGGACCGAGGAGATGGTCACCCACCCCGAGTGCGACCTGGTCCTGGTCGCCATCCCCGGCGCCCGCGCCCTGCCGCCGACCATCGCCGCGCTTCGGGCGCACAAGAAGGTGGCACTGGCGACCAAGGAAGTCCTGGTCATGGCGGGCGAGCTGGTCATGGACC
>DATCNF010000068.1:0-4432 GCA_036565325.1 Candidatus Dormiibacterota bacterium
CCACCAGCATGAGCAGGGCACCGGCGAGCGTGAGCGCGCGCACCGGGCCCGCCACGGCCACGCCGGGCGCCGCTCCCGGCCGCCAGGCCAGGGCCGAGGCTGCCGCCACCACCGCCACCGCGGCCCCCGTCCAGACTGCGAAGAGGTCGGTGGCCGAGGCGGCGACCATCACCCCGAAGCCCCCGATCAGGGCCGCCGGCAGCGGCCCCGGCAGCCGCTCCAGGTCCCAATCGGCGGCGGCCACGCCGGCCGCCAGCGCGAGCAGGATGGCGGCCTTGGCGAAGAGGGCGAAGCGGTCCTGCGCGAGTCCGCCGCCGAAGAGCGTGCCCACCTGCGCCCCCAGCCACAGCTCGAGCCCGAAGGCGGCCAGCAGGGCGAGCAGCACGACGCGCGGGCCCCAGCGCCGCACTCGCGCGCGTGTGCGGGACCGGCGGGCGCCCGAGATCGCCAGCGTGGCCCCCGCGGTGGCCATCAGCAAGGCCTCGGGCGCCAGGACCAGGGTCGTCATCCGCCCGCTCCCGGCACCGGCGGCGAGGGCGGGGCGTAGGTGGACGCGAGGTCGGCGACCGTGGCGTTGACCACGTTGATGACGCCGGGGTCGAGGAACGGGATCCCGGCCAGCTTGGGCCCGCCGGGCACCACGCCCAGGTAGATCAGGGACCCCGCCAGCACGGCCAGCGCCCAGGTCTCCGTCAAGGGCGCGTCGCTGGCCGCGGGCGCATCCGGGTTGGGCGCCCCGAAGAGCACGCGCTGCAGCATCCAGGCCACCGCCGCGCCCGCGATCAGCAGACCGGCCGCCGCCGCGAAGGCCCCGATGCCTGCGATCTTGAAGGCGCCGAAGAACACCATCAGCTCCCCCACGAAGGTCCCCGTCAGCGGCAGGCCGAGCACGCCGATGGCGGCCAGCACCAGCAGCCAGGACAGCCGGGGCAGGCGGCCGGCCAGCCCGCCCAGCAGGGCGAGGTCGCGAGTCTGGGCGCGCTCGGCGACCAGCGCGCAGGCGCCCACGATCAGCGCCGCGGCGGCGGCGCCGGCGAAGAGCGAGAAGGCGGCCCCGTCGATCGAGAGCGGGGTCACGCCCGCGCTGCCGAGCACGGTCACGCAGCCGGGGATGATCGCCAGGTAGGCGCCCAGCAGCCGGATGTCCCGGGACCGGAAGGCGGCCAGCCCGCACCAGATCGCGGTCAAGCCGGCGAGGCTCGCCAGCAGGGGGGCGAGCAGGCGGGTCCCGTCGTGCAGGCTGGCGTCGAGCAGCCGGATCAGCAGGTATCCGCCGCCGCGCATGCCGGCGCCGGCGACCAGGATGGCGATCCCGGCGGGCGCTTCGGCCAGGACCTCGCGCGCCCACCCGTGCAGGGGCCACAGGCCAAGGCGGGTGGCGGCCGCGACCACGACCAGGATCCCGATCACGACCTGGGTCCGCGCCGGGAGGGCGGTCTTGCTCAGGTAGTCGAGGTCGAAGGTGCCGCCCGCCGCCGCTCCCGCCAGGACCACCGCGGCCAGGAGCAGGACCGCCGAGCCCAGGCCCCAGTAGCCGAGCAGCCGGACCGCGGCGCCCAGGCGGCGCCCGGGGAGCACCCCCCACCCGGCGACCAGCAGCGCGACCGGGACCACCGCTGCCGACCAGAACAGGGCCAGCATGAAGAGGTCGCGCGCGCAGACCAGGCCGTTGACCGCGGCCTCGGCCAGGAGCAGCAGGACGAAGTACTCCCGAGGCCGGGCCCGGATCCCGGTCGAGGCCAGGATCGCGGTCAGGGCCACGATCCCGTTGGCGAGCAGCAGCAGCATCGAGACGCCGTCCGCCCCCAGGTGGTAGGTGATGCCGAAGGCGGGCAGCCAGGGCAGCTTCTCCTCGAACTGGGGCCCCGTCGTGAAGCTCTGGAACTGGATGTAGCCGAAGAAGGACAGCGCCAGCGAGGCGAAGGTGACCCAGAACGAGCTGCCGAAGAAGAAGCGGTCGTAGCGGCCGCGCGGGTTGGGCACCGTGGCCAGCACCAGGGCCCACACCACCGGCGCCCAGACGATGGTGCTGAGCAGGAATGAGAAGCCGATCACGCCCGAGCCGAAGACCGGGATCGGCGTCGCCGAGGGGGTCGGGATGGCGGCCAGGAAAAGGCTCATCCAGGGTCCCCGCCCGGGGTCTCCGCCAAATCAGAGATTTGGTGGGGTGGGCATAATCGCAGATTTTGTGGGCTGATCATCGGTAGATCCCCGGCGCCAGCAGGCCGGCGGTCACCGCGGCAACCACCACCACCAGCACCACCAGCCCGACGGCGGTGGTCGCGGCCATGCCCCGTCCGGCCCACGAGGAGGCTCGCTGCAGCGCCGACCCCAGCGCTCCTTCTCCCGACCGGAAGCCGGAGTTCTCGACCGCCTCCAGGATCCCCAGGCCGGGCTCACGCACGAAGCGCCCGTACAGGTAAGCGCCCGCCGCGGTCCAGCCGGCCAGCCCGCCGCCGGCCCGGCGCGCCAGCCGCAGCGCTGGGGCCCGCGCACCCAACCCGACCGCGAAGCCCAGGGCCGGCCCGACCAGGCCGATGGCCACCCACAGAACATCCGTTTGCACTGACCCGGAAGGCTGGCGCCCGCCGATCAGGAAGGCAACCCAGGGTGTTAAGAAGCCGGCCAGAGCCAGCAGCAGGCCGCCCGCCGCCAGCAGCCACGCCGCCCAGCGCATGAGGGGCACCACCTCGCGCACGCGGGTCGGCTCGAAGGCACGGCGCCGGCGCAGCTCGCCGTGGGCGGCCAGCACGTAGCAGCGGGTCAGGGCGAACCCGACCAGGACCATCCCCACGCCGAAGAACCACACCGACTGCCAGCCCGCGCGCGCCGCCGCCTTGGGCGCGATCGCCACCGCCAGGGCCACACAGGCGACCAGGAAGGCGAGCGACGTCATCCGCATCCTCCGCAGCGCCCCGCCCATGTCGGCGAGATCGCCCGAGCGCATGGCCACCGCCACCGCCCACGAGCAGAGCACGGTCGCGGGCCGCGCCAGGCAGATGGCCAGCGCGGCCGTCAGCGAGGGGCCGGCCGCCCCCGGCTGCCCGATCGCGAGCAGCGCCAGTGCCGACACCGCCGAGCCTGCCCAGACCACCGAACGCCGGAGGTCGTTGCCAGCCAGCGCCAAGAGGCCGGCGGCGATCGCGGCGACCGCGCTGGCGTAGGCCAGCACCCGCCAGGGCTGGGGGCCCCCGAAGTAGAAGATCGGCAGGACGCGGTACATCAGCACCACCGCCAGCAGGGCCCAGAGACCCTGGACGAGGGCGACCGCGGCCGGCGGCGCTTCGAGCGTGCCCACCTGCCAGCGCGTGAACGGGAACAGCCCGCCGCGCACGAAGGCGGCGATCACGAAGAGGACCGCCGCCACGCCCAGCGTCTTCAGGCCCGCGTCGTAGGTACCGCGCAGGACCGTGGCCGGCGACAGCCGATCAAGGTCGTTGGCGCCGAACCGTGAGTAAAGGACCGCCACCCCGCAGAGCAGCGCCACGTCGCCGATGAAGGGCACGGCGAGGCCGAGGCGGGAGGCGCGGCCGGTGGCTTCGGACCCGAAGCGATGGGCGAGCAGCAGATAGGTCGCGACGCCGGCCACGCCCCACCAGGCGGTGAGGGCGGCGAGGTCGCCGGAGACCACCACGCCCACGCCGCCCAGGACCGCGAGCAGGATCAGGGCGTGGAAGCGGGCCGGGCCCGGCTCGCCGCGGCCGGCCGCGCGGTGCCACGACACTACCGCCAGGGCCAGCAGCAGGAGAGCGGCGATCGCGGCCAGGGCGACGTGATCGGCGCGCTGCGAGACGTCGATCTCGAAGACCTGGAACTGGGTGGCGCCGCTGAACGAGGGCGTGACGTTGATCCACTGGTAGGTGGCCCGGTAGGGCTGGTCCTGGTGCAGCCGAGCCCAGCCCACGAGCAGGCAGTCGGCCAGCGCCGCCACCAGCGCGAAGATCGTGAAATTGGAGGTGGCGCGGCGGCCTCGAATCCCGGACAGGATGAAGAGGAAGCCGAGCAGGGGGATCAGCAGCAGCAGGGGCGCCGACCAGCCCAGGGTGCTGGAGGGGTCGAAGGAGAATCCGCCCTTGCGGGCGGTGGAGGCGGCCGTGGCGGCCGATGCCGCGGACGCGGCCGCGACCAGGCCAGGGAAGGTCAGCGGCGGCGCCTCCCGGGGGCGCGAGCCGCCGGCGGAGCTCCCTCCACCGGGCGGTCGCCGGTGGCGCCGCGCAGGGGGCCGGCGACCGCCGCGCCCAGCACCACCACGCCCAGCGCGACCAGCATCACGAGGACCGCCGCCTCCTGGCCGGCGGCCGGCGCCGTGACCGTCCCCGCGCGGCGCGCGCACCAGGTCGGCGCACTCGCCTGCGCGGCGCTCTTCGCCGTCCTCGCCTACGCGGCCTATCGCGGCGGCCTCTTCCACGGCACCTACGCCGCCGGTGACTTC
>DATCNF010000069.1:0-1848 GCA_036565325.1 Candidatus Dormiibacterota bacterium
GGGCCGCCAGGCCTTCATCATCTGCCCGCTCATCGAAGAGTCGGAGAAGCTCCAGGTGACCGCGGCCACCGTCGAGTACGAGCGCCTGCAGCAGAAGGTGTTCCCGGACCTCAAGCTGGCGCTGGTGCACGGGCGCCTGAAAGAGAAGGACGCGGTCATGCAGGAGTTCCGGGCGGGCGGCAGCCAGGTCCTGGTGGCGACGCCGGTGATCGAGGTGGGGGTCGACATCCCCAACGCCACCGTGATGGTCATCGAGGGCGCCGAACGCTTCGGGCTGGCCCAGCTCCACCAGTTCCGAGGCCGCGTGGGCCGGGGCGCGGCCGAGAGCTACTGCCTGCTCTTCGCCGACGACGCGTCCAAATCCAGCCTCGAGCGCCTGCGGCTGCTGGAGGTCGAGAACGACGGCTTTCGGCTGGCCCACGAGGACATGCGGCTGCGCGGCGCGGGCGAGCTGATGGGCAGCAAGCAGCACGGCGTGAGCGACGAGGCCATGGCGGCACTCGAGCACCCGGTGCTGCTGTCTGAGATTCGCCTGGAGGCGGAGCGCGTGCTGGCGGCCGACCCGGGCCTCTCGAGCCAGCCGTTGCTGCGGGCCGCGGTCGCCCGCCGCCTGGAGCGGACCTCGATCTCGTGACGCCGGACGCGCTGCTGCAGCGCCTGCTGCAGTTCCCGACCGTCAACCCCCCCGGAGGCGAGGCCGATTGCCTCAAGTTCCTGGCCGAGCTCCTCCGAGAGCGTGGCCTGGAGGCGCGGCTGCTCGCCCTGGATCCCCAGCGGCCCAACCTGCTGGCTCGCCTCCCAGGGCGCGGCGAGGCCCCGCCCCTGCTCCTCTACGGCCACGTCGACGTGGTGCCGGTGGAGGGCCAGCGCTGGACCGTCGATCCCTTCGCCGGCGCCGAGCGCGAGGGGTTCATCTGGGGGCGCGGCGCGATCGACATGAAGGCCGGGGTGGCGATGCTGACGGCGGCCTTCATGGCCGCGGCGGCCGGGCCGGAGCCCCCGCCCGGCGACCTCGTCCTGTGCCTGGTCTGCGACGAGGAGGCGGGTGGCGTCCAGGGGGCTCGTTTCCTGGTCGAGCAGCACGCGGCCGAGTTCGCCGGGGTGCGTCACGCGGTGGGCGAATTGGGTGGCATCTCGATGCCGCTGGGCGGCCGCCGACTGTATCCGATCATGGTCGCCGAGAAGCAGTCCTGCCGGCTCACGGCAACGCTGCGCGGGCCGGGCGGGCACGGCTCCCTGCCGATGCGCGGAGCCGCCATGGCGCGCCTGGGCGAGCTGCTGACCCGGCTGGACCAGCGCCGCTTACCGGTGCGCGTCACGCCGCCTGTGCAGTCGATGCTGCAGGCCATCGCCGAAGCGGTGCCTGACCTTTCCGGTGTGCTGCTCACCCTTCTCGACCCGGCTCAGACCGATGCCACGATTGACGCGCTGGGCGCGTCCGGCCGCCTCTTTGACGCACTCCTGCACGACACCGTCAACGCCACCATCGTGCGGGGCGGCACCAGCGTCAACGTCATCCCGGCCGAGATCCAGGTCGAGATGGACGCGCGCCTGGTGCCCGGAGCGGCGCCCGACGAGCTGCTGCGGGAGCTGCGCGAGGTGGCCGGCCCGGACGTCGAGCTGGCGGTAGATCGCTTCGACCCCGGGCCCTCCACGGTCGACATGTCCGCCTTTGAGGTCTTCGCCGGCGTCCTGCGGGAGGCGGACCCGGAAGGCGCCCCGGTGCCCATGGTCCTGGGCGGAGTAACCGACGGCCGCTTCTTCGCCCGCCTCGGGATCCAGACTTACGGCTTCCTGCCCATGCGCTTCCCGCCCGACCTCGACTTCAGCCCGCTCATCCACGCCGCC
>DATCNF010000070.1:0-9422 GCA_036565325.1 Candidatus Dormiibacterota bacterium
GTCCCACCCCGTCTCAGACCGTGGGGCCGTTTTTCGGCTTCGCGATGCCCTTCACTGACGGCCCCAGCGCGGCGGGGGAGGGTGTGCGCATCGAGGGGCAGGTCCTCGACGGCGCTGGGGAGCCGGTCCCCGACGCCCTGATCGAGGTTGCCCAGGCCGGCCAGTTCGCCCGCTGCGGCACCGACCCCGAGGGCGCGTTCCACTTCCAGGTCCGCAAGCCGGCCGCCCGGGCGGGGGCGCCCTACCTGGAGGTCACGGTGTTCGCCCGCGGCTTGCTGCGCCAGCTGCCGACCCGGATGTACTTCCCGGACGAGGTGGCGGCGAACGCGGCGGATCCGGTGCTGAGCCTGGCCGGCGACCGGCGTGAGACGCTGATCGCCACGGACGAGGACGGTGTGCTGCGGTTCGACATCCGGCTGCAGGGCGAGGGCGAGACGGTCTTCTTCGAAGTCTGACGAGGAGTGCTGAGATGAGCGCGCAGAGCGTGGCGAGCGGAGCGGTGGCCCCGATGGAGATCGCGCGTGCGCGAGCCGAGGTGGTGGGCAGCCTGCTCCGCCCGGCCGCCCTCGTAAAGGCTCGGCAGGCGCACGAGGCGGGCAGGCTGGGCCCGGCCGACTTCAAGCGCGCCGAGGACGACCACGTGCGCCAGGCGGTGCGGCTCCAGGAGGAGTCGGGGATCGACGTGGTCACCGACGGGGAGCTGCGCCGCTACGCGTTCTTCGGGCACCTGGTGGAGTCGTTCAACGGCTTCGACCGGGAAGGCGGCTGGGCGATCCCCTTCCGCGACGAGAAGGGCGAGGAGCTGGTCTTCAAGCGCCCGGTCGTCGTCGAGAAGCTGCGCTGGCGCCGGAACATGTGCTCCGAGGAGTGGACCTTCCTGCGGGCGGTCGCGGCCAAGCCGGGCAAGGTCACGATGATCAGCGCCCAGCAGGCCGCGGCCTACTACGACCCCAAGCAGTCGACTGGCGCCTACGCGACCCGCGACGCCTTCCTCGCCGACATCGTGGACATCTCGCGGCGCGAAGTCGACGAGCTGGTTCGGCTCGGCTGCACCTACATCCAGATCGACGGGCCCCAGTACGGCGCCCTGCTGGACGCCAAGATGCGCGAGGGCTACCGGCAGCGGGACAGCGATCCCGAGAAGCTGATCGACCTCTGCATCGAGCTCGACAACGCGATCATCGCGGGGCATCCCGGCATCACGTTCGGGCTGCACGTCTGCCGCGGGAACAACCAGAGCAAGTTCTATGCCGAGGGCGACTACGAGCCGATCGCGCGGATCTTCGAGAAGACGCTCTTCCACCGCTTCCTGCTCGAGTACGACGACCAGCGCTCGGGTGGTTTCGAGCCGCTCCGGCACCTGCCCGAGGACCGGGTCGCCGTGCTCGGCCTGGTCACCACCAAGAAGCCGGCGCTGGAGCCCGAGGATGAGCTCAAGGCGCGCATCGAAGAGGCTTCGCGCTACGTTCCGTTGGACAGGCTGGCGTTGAGCCCGCAGTGCGGCTTCGCCTCCACCATGGAGGGCAATCGCATCTCCCCCGAGCAGCAGCAGGAGAAGCTGGAGCTGGTTGGCAACGTGGCCCGAGAGGTCTGGGGCTGACCACGTCCCCACCCCGGTCCTTCGGACCGGACCTCCCCGTAACGGGGAGGTGTGTAAGGTTGTAATCATGCGGATCGGGCTTCAAATCCCGGACTTCACCTGGCCCGGTGGGGCCGCCAAGCTGGGCGCCACGCTGGGGGATGTCGCCCGCACCGCCGACGAGGTCGGGTTCGACTCCATCGGCCTGATGGACCACTTCTTCCAGATCCGGTCCGTGGGGCCGCCCGAGCACGAGATGCTGGAGGCGTACACGACGCTGGGCTTTCTCGCTGCCCACACCAAGCGCACCCAGCTGATGGCTATCGTGACCGGGGTCCACTACCGCCACCCGGGAGTCTTGGCCAAGATCGTCTCCACCCTCGACGTGCTTTCCGGCGGGCGCGCCTGGCTGGGCATCGGAGCAGGCTGGAACGAGCAGGAGAGCCGCGGGCTCGGCGTCCCCTTCCCGACTCTGGGCCAACGTTTCGAGATGCTCGAGGAGACGCTGCAGATCTGCCTCCAGATGTGGCGCGGCGACGAGACTCCGTACCAGGGCAAGCACTTTCACCTGGAGCGGCCGCTCAACTCACCGCAAGCGCTGCAGCGCCCGCACCCGCCGATCATGATCGGCGGCAGCGGGGAGAAGAAGACGCTGCGCCTGGTCGCGCAGTACGCCAATGCGTGCAACCTCTTTCCCAGTCCCGAGCTACCGCGCAAGCTGGGGGTGCTTCGCGATCATTGCCAGGCGGTCGGACGCGACTACGGCGAGATCGAGAAGACCTCCATCTTCACCATGGACGTCGGCGAGCGCGGCGAGAACGTCGACGAGCTGATCGGCCAGTTCCAGTGGTTTGCCAGCCTGGGCATCGAGAAGGTGATCGTGTCGGTCAAGGACGTCTGGCGCCTGGATCCCCTCAAGATCATCGGCGAGCGGGTGATCCCGGCCGTCGCCGATCTGCAGGCAGCAGCCGTCTAAAGTCTGGGGTCACTCGAAGGTGACCTGCCCGCCATGTTGATCCGCCTCCTGCGTGCGTACCTCAGGCCCTACGCCGGGGCGCTCATGGCCGTGGTGGCGCTGCAGCTGGTCGGCACCATGGCCTCGCTCTACCTGCCGAGCCTCAACGCCGACATCATCGACAAGGGAGTGGCCAGGGGTGACACCGGCTTCATCCTCGGCACCGGCACCTGGATGCTGGTGGTGACCCTGGCGCAGATCGCCTGCTCGATCGCCGCCGTCTACTACGGAGCGCGCACCGCGATGGCCTTCGGGCGGGATCTGAGGTCGGCCATCTTCCACACGGTGGGCACGTTCTCCGCCCGCGAGGTCTCGCACTTCGGCGCCCCCTCGCTGATCACCCGCAACACGAACGACGTCCAGCAGGTGCAGATGCTGGTCGTGATGACCTGCACGATGCTGATCGCCGCGCCGATCATGTGCGTCGGCGGCATCATCATGGCGCTTCGCCAGGACGTGGGGCTGTCCTGGCTGATGCTGGTCTGCATCCCGCTCCTCGTCCTCTCGATCGGTCTGATCGTGACCCGGATGGTGCCTCAGTTCCGGCTCATGCAGGCACGCATCGACGTCGTCAACCGGGTCCTGCGCGAGCAGCTGTCGGGCATCCGGGTCGTGCGCGCCTTCGTTCGCGAGCGCGACGAGGCCGCGCGCTTCTCACAAGCCAACGGTGCCCTGACCGGGACCGCGCTGCGTGCGGGGCGGCTGATGGTGCTGATCTTCCCGACCGTGATGCTGATCCTCAACGCCTCTAGCGTCGCAGTGCTCTGGTTCGGCGCCGGGCGCGTGAACAGTGGCGAGATGCAGATCGGCGCCCTCACCGCCTTCCTGATGTACCTGATGCTGATCCTGGGCTCGGTGATGATGGCCACCTTCATGGCGATCATGATTCCGCGCGCCGCGGTTTGCGCCGATCGGATCGGCGAGGTGCTCGACACCGAGTCCTCGGTCAAGCCCCCCGCGCACCCGGTGCGGGAGGTGCGGGGTCGCGCCGAGCTGGAGCTGCGCGATGTCGAGTTCCGCTACCCCGGCGCCGCGGCGCCGGTGCTGAGCGGGATCTCCTTGCGCGCCGGAGCGGGACAGACCACGGCCATCATCGGCAGCACGGGCGCGGGCAAGACAACGCTGGTGTCGCTCATCGCCCGTCTGTTCGACGCCACCTCGGGCAGCGTGCTGATCGACGGCGTTGACATTCGCGAGCTGGATCCAGAGCTGCTGTGGAGCCGAATCGGGCTGGTGCCGCAGAAGTCGTACCTCTTCACCGGCACGGTCGCCAGCAACCTGCGCTACGGCAACCCCAAGGCGACTGACGAGGAGCTGTGGGAAGCGCTGGAAGTCGCGCAGGCGCGCGACTTCGTGGCAGCCATGCCGGAGGGTCTCGCGGCCCCCATCGCGCAGGGCGGGACCAACCTGTCCGGCGGCCAGCGCCAGCGGCTGTCGATCGCCCGGGCCCTGGTGCGGAAGCCGGAGGTCTACCTGTTCGACGATTCCTTCTCGGCTCTCGACCTGGCCACCGACGCCCGGCTGCGCGCCGCGCTCCGGCCCCGCGTTGCCGACGCCACCGTGGTGATCGTCGGCCAGCGGGTGTCAACGATTGCCGACGCCGACCAGATCATCGTCCTCGAGAACGGGGAGATCGTCGGCCTGGGCACGCACGACCGTCTGCTGAAAACCTGTCCGACGTACATCGAGATCGTCGAGTCGCAGCTGGCCGCGGAGCCGGCGGCTTGAGCGAGCGTCAGCGCCCCGCACCCAAGCCGGTGCTGAGGGCGCCGCAGCGCATTCCGCGGACCGGTTTCGGCGGCGGCCCCTTCGGAGGCATGAACGTGGCCGAGAAGCCGATGAGCTTCGGCCCCTCCGTGCGCCGCCTGCTCGGCCGGCTGAGCCCGGAACGGTCGCGGATCGTCGCCGTCATCGCGCTCGGCGTGACCAGCGTCGTGTTCGCTGTGATCGGGCCGAAGATCCTGGGGCAGGCGACGGACATCATCTTCAGCGGCGCCATCGGCAGGACGCTGCCGCGCGGGCTGACCGCCGCGCAGGTGATCGCCGCTGCCCGAGCCTCAGGACACGCCAACCTCGCCGACATGCTGGCCCGCATGCACGTCGTTCCGGGCCGGGGCATCGACTTCGGTGCTCTCGGCGTGGTGCTGGCGTGGGCCCTGGCGCTCTACGTCGGGTCGGCCGTCTTCAGCTGGGGGCAGGGCTACCTGCTCAACGACGTCGTGCAGCGCACCGTCTTCAAGCTCCGGTCCGACGTCGAGGAGAAGCTGCACCGGCTTCCCCTCGAGTTCTTCGACCGGCAGCCGCGCGGCGAGCTGCTGAGCCGGGTCACCAACGACATCGACAACCTGGCGCAGTCGCTGCAGCAGACCATGAGCCAGCTGCTCACTGGCCTGCTCACGGTGATCGGCGTGCTGGGGATGATGTTCTGGGTCTCGCCGCTGCTGGCGCTGATCGCGCTGGTCACCGTGCCCGTGTCCGCGGTCCTCACCACCCAGATCGCGAAGCGCTCGCAGAAGCTCTTCGTCGCGCAGTGGCGTCATACCGGCGCTCTGAACGGCCATATCGAAGAGGCCTTCACCGGCCACGAGCTGGTCAAGGTGTTCGGGCGCCAGCGCGAGGTCGAGGAGGTCTTCCGAGAGCGCAATGACGAGCTCTTCAACGCCAGCTTCGGAGCCCAGTTCATCTCCGGCCTGATCATGCCCGTGATGATGTTCATCGGGAACCTCAACTACGTCGCCATCGCCGTCATCGGAGGCCTGCGGGTCGCCAACGGGTCGATGAGCCTCGGCGACGTCCAGGCCTTCATTCAGTACTCGCGGCAGTTCACTCAACCGCTGACCCAGGTTGCCTCGATGAGCAACCTGCTGCAGTCCGGGGTGGCGTCAGCGGAGCGCGTCTTCGAGCTGCTGGACGCGGAGGAGGAGGCGTCGGACCCGGTGCACCCGGTGGTGCCCACCGACCGCCACGGCCGGGTGGAGTTCGAGCATGTCTCCTTCCGCTACCACCCCGACCAGCCGCTGATCGAGGACCTGTCGCTGGTCGCGGAGCCGGGGCACCAGGTGGCGATCGTCGGGCCCACGGGCGCCGGGAAGACCACGTTGGTCAACCTGATCATGCGTTTCTACGAGCTGGACGCCGGGCGGATCACCCTTGACGGTGTTGACATCACGGCCATGCGGCGAGCAGACCTGCGCTCGCAGATCGGGATGGTGCTCCAGGACACCTGGCTCTTCGGTGGAACCATCCGCGACAACATCGCTTACGGAAACCCACGCGCCACGGAAGAGGAGATCCAGCGCGCGGCCGAGGCGACCTTCGTCGACAGGTTCGTGCGCAGCCTGCCCGCCGGCTACGACACCGTCATCGACGAGGAGGGCAACAACATCAGCGCCGGCGAGAAGCAGCTCCTGACCATCGCGCGCGCTTTCCTGGCCGACCCCTCGCTGCTGATCCTGGACGAGGCCACGAGCTCGGTCGACACGCGCACCGAGGTGCTGGTCCAGCGCGCCATGGCGGCGTTGCGCAGCGACCGCACCAGCTTCGTGATCGCGCACCGCCTGTCGACCATCCGCGACGCGGACCTGATCCTGGTGATGGAGTCCGGGCGGATAGTCGAGAGTGGCACCCACGGAGAGCTGCTGGCCAAGCGTGGCGCCTATCACCGGTTGTACTCGGCACAGTTCCGTGGCGCCGTCGCCGGCGCCCACGACGAGGCGGGCGTCGAGCCGGCGCCCGCGCCCGTGGGCGCTGCTACCTGACGTCGCTGCTGTCGAGGATGATCGAGACCGTCGCTCCGTAGTCGGCTCCTACGAGCTGGCTTCCCTTGAGCGCGCCAGCGTTGATGATCGGCATTTCCCTACTCCTCGTTCGTGTGCGCTTAAGGTGCGACTGCGAGACGCTGCTGGGCCCAGCCGGCGGCGCTGAACAGCTGCTTGAGCGGCGCCGAGAAGATTGCGTACATCGCCATCACGACCAGGAACGCAACCCCGCCCACCGCCAGCAACGGCCGCGGCTGGGTGATGTCTGCCAGCCCACCCATGCCCCACCCGAAGATTGCCATCGGCGCCAGCGTGATCATCTGATACAGACTGGTCGCTCGGCCCCGGAACTCGTCCTGCACGGATCCCTGGATCAAGGCAAGAGTCATCGACATGAAGGCCGCCTGGGTGCTTCCGACCAGGAACCCGGCGACCAGGGCGACGCTGACCGATGGAGCCAGCGCCATCAACGTGAGGCTGGCCCCACTCCCGACCAAAGAGGTGAGGAACAACGCCGGACGATAGCGTCTTCCGGACAGGCCGGCCAGCATCAGGCTCCCGAGGACGGCGCCCAGGCCGATGGCGGACAGCAGGAGCCCGTAGACCGAGGGGCCGGCACCGAGATCCATGTTCACAAACATGGGCAGCATGCCTGGGTAAGCCATCGTCAGCGAGCAGTGGACGGCCACTGCGAGGATTGCGGCCCAAGCCAGAGGGCGTGCTCGCAGGTAGGCCAGCGAATCCAGGAGGCGATGGCGATCCGTGCCTTCACCGGGAGAGGCGCGCCGCTCGCCGACGAACGCCGACAGCACGGCTGACACCGCGTAGAGGGCTGCGCACAGTGCCCAGGCCGAGGCCGCGCCTCGGCCGGCCAGAATCGGCGTGGCGAGCGCGGGCCCCAGGAATTGGGCCCCCTGCGTGCCCACCTGGAAGAGCGATACGGCATTCAGCAGCTTCGCCGGCGGAACCAGGCTGGGGACCAGCGTGCTTCGGAGAGTCATCTGGAACACGAACGCGAAGCCAAAGGCGAGGCTCAACACGAGCACCTCCGGCAGAGAGATCAGCCCGCGCCATGTGAGGAGCGCAAAAAGCCCGGTGATGACAGCCGAGAGTCCCGCGGATACAACGTTGAGCATCCGCCGGTCGAAACGATCCGCCAGTGCTCCGGAGTACGGCGCCATCAGGATCACAGGGCCCTGGGTCAGGAACAGACCAAGCCCTACCCAGAACGAGGAGTGGGTCAGCTGGAGCAGCTGGAGGCTGAGAACCAGCACCAGGGCCCACCGACCCGACGAGCCCGTGAGGTTGCTGAGCCACAGCCAGCAGTAGGGACGGTGGTGAAAGGACGAGAACATCGTCGGGCCCTACTTTGCCACCTCGGTCCAGGCCGGCCGACCTGCGCTGCGGGAGACACTGACGCGGGCCGGCGCGCATCGCTTCTGAGCGCCTAGGCGCATCGACGAGAAAGGTGCGCGGTCAGCGCGAGGCCCTTCTGAGGTGTGTCGACCGCGATTGACTGCCCTGCCTGGCCTCTCGCAGGCGAAACACCGCCAGGTCTTCGCGGAGGTCCCGCAGGCGCCGCTCCACCCTGGCGACTCTCATGAGCTGCGTGCGGGTCGCGCGGTCAGGAAAGGCTCCCGGTGGCACTTCTCCAGCCAAGCGGGACAGGCGGTCGCCACGCTGTCGCTCGGGCGTCAGCTATCCGTCAGCCGTGCGTCTGTTTGGCTAGGGTGTGGGTGATGTCGAGCGCAATCGACGAACTCGACCCGGTCTGCGGCCGCGAGATCGACCGCCACGAAGCAGTCGCCGAGATCCGGTACGGCGCGTTCACCTACTACTTCGACACCGAGGATTGCGCGGCGCGCTTCCGGCGTGAGCCAGAGCGCTTCGTCGGCAACTCGGCTTCGGGCCAGGGTGCTACCTGACCGACTCGCTCGCGAACGATGCCCGTTCGGGGGTCGGCGCCCGCGTGTACATCCCGCTGGCCGTGCTCTTCTCGCTGCTCTGGGCCTCGGCGTTCGATGCGGTCAAGATCGTTCAGCGCGGGCTGCCGCCGCTCTTCCTGATGGGCTTCCGATTCCTCGTCGCCGGCGGCGTCCTGCTGCTGCTGGCCCTGGCGACGCGGCGGGCGTTCCCGCGCTCGCGCCAGGGCTGGGCGCAACTGGTGCTGCTGGGTGTCCTGAACTACGGCCTGTACCTGGGGATTTCCAGCATCGCGCTCGAGCGGGTGTCAGGCGGCCTGGGCGCGGTGCTCGCCAGCACCAACCCATTGATGCTGGCGGTGGTCGCCCCTGTGCTCCTGGCGGAGCGTCTCGGGCGCCTGCGGCTGGCCGGGATGCTGATTGCCTTCGCCAGCGTCGTCGTGATCATGGCGGGCCGCGCCGGCGCGCATGACACGCCGCTGGGGATGGGCCTGATCCTGGCCGCGAATGTCTTCCTCACCGCCGGCACGGTTCTCTTCAAGCGCTGGCACCCGCGCGAGAGCCTCACGGTCCTCAACGGCGTCCAGCTCCTGGCGGGGGCGGCCGTACTCCTGGCGCCGAGCCTGCTCACCGAGCACCTGGCCGGGATTCGCTTGACGCCGGACGTGGTGCTGGCGTTCGCCTACCTGGTCCTGGCGGTGTCGCTGGGAGCCATGTCGATCTGGTTTTTCATGCTCCGTAGCGGCGACGCTGCCCGCGCCAGCTCCTACTTCTTCCTCAACCCGGTGTTCGGGCTCTTCCTCGGCGCGCTGCTGCTCTCGGAGCGGCTACGCCTCATCGACTTCGCGGGCGCGGCCGGGGTTGCAGCCGGCCTTTATTTAGTGCAGCGCGGCTGACTCAGCCGCCTTTGACCGCGTATCCGTCCAGCCCGTTCTCCAGGAGAGCGGGCAGTCCGCCGGCGACAAGCCAGCCCAGATGTACCGGCAAGGCGAGGCCATGACCGCCAACCCGGAGCACACCTAGGCTAAACGGCGCTCGAGTTCAGGCGCGTCAGGGACCGCTGCGGGTGGAATGCCATCGCCAGCGATCCGGCCGAAACTCGGCGCCGGGCGGGGCGACCAACTCGAATCCACCGTCCGGGGCTCGCT
>DATCNF010000071.1:0-5007 GCA_036565325.1 Candidatus Dormiibacterota bacterium
GGCCGAGCCCGGCCAGGCCGAGCTGCTCCGGCTGTACGACCGCCTCCAGGCGCGCCTCGGCCGGCGCCGGGCCCCCCCCGAGACGCCGCTCGAATATCGGGCCGATCGCGGCCCCGAGCACGCGCTCCTGGCCGAGGTCACCGACCGCGTCAACCGCGGCGCCTACCGGGGCGACTGGCCGCGCCCGGAGGTGGTCGCAGGGCTCGCCTATAAGCTTGAGCGCCGATGACCGAGACCCTGGCCGCGCCGACCGGCGCCGAGCAGGTCCGCTGGGACCTCACCGAGCTGTACGAGTCGCCCCACGACCCCCGGATCGAGGCCGTCCTGGCCGAGGCCCTGGATTTCGCGCGCGAGTTCGAGCAGTCCTACCAGGGCCGGGTGGCCCAGCTGGCGCCGGCCGAGTTCGTCGACATGATGAAGAGCCTGGAGGACCATTACGACCGCATCGCGCGGCCCAGCCTCTACGCCAGCCTCCTGCACACCCTGAAAACCCAGGACCACCAGGCCGGCCGGCTGGTGGGCCGGATCCGGGAGGCGGGCGCCGAGCGGGGCCGGCACATGGTCTTCTTCTCCCTGGAGCTGGCGGCGCTCACCGACGAGGAGGCCCAGCGCCTCTACGAGGACCCCCAGGCGGCGGTCTACAAGCACACGGTCGAGCAGGAGCGGAAGGAGCGCCCGCACCAGCTCTCGCACGTGGAGGAGACGCTGCTCACCGAGATCAGCCCGGTCGGGGTCGGCTCCTGGACGCGGCTTTTCGAGGAGCTCTGCGCGGCCATCACGGCGCCCCTCGAGGGTGAGGAGGTGCCGCTGGCCACCGCCCTCTCGCTGATCCGCGACGGGGATCGGGAGATCCGGAAGAAGGCCACGCTGGCGATCACCGAGGGTCTGCGCCGTGACCTCCGCACCCGGACCTACGCCTTCAACGTGGTCCTCCAGAGCAAGGCGATCGCCGACCGCCTGCGCAAGTACGACTCCTGGATCTCCTCCCGCAACCTGGCCAACGAGACCTCCGACGAAGCGGTCGAGGCGCTGGTCAAGGCCGTGACCGCGCGCTACGACGTGGTCGAGCGCTACTACACGGTCAAGAGGCGGCTGCTGGGGGTCGACAAGCTCTACGAGTGGGACCGCTACGCGCCCATCGAGGAGGTGGAGCGGCAGCTCACCTGGGACCAGGCCCGCGACCTCGTGCTGGGCTCCTACCACCGCTTCTCGCCGCGCGCGGCCAACCTGGTCCAGGACTTCTTCGACCAGCCCTGGATCGACGCGCCGGTGGAGGAGGGCAAGCAGAGCGGCGCCTACTGCGCGGGCGCCACGCCGCGCTTCCACCCCTTCGTGATGATGAACTTCACCGGCAAGTTCAACGACGCACTGACGCTGGCCCACGAGCTGGGCCACGGCCTCCACGACCGGCTGGCCGCCAAGCAGCACATCTTCGACTACCACCCGCCGCTCACCCTGGCCGAGACCGCCTCGGTGTTCGGGGAGCAGCTGACCTTCGACCGCCTGATGGCCGAGGAGCGCGACTCCAAAGTGCGGCTGGCCATGCTCTGCCACCAGGTCGAGGACGCGTTCGCAACCATCTTCCGGCAGGTGGCCATGAACCGCTTCGAGGACGCCGCCCACACCGCCCGCCGGGCCCAGGGCGAGCTCTCGCCCGACCACCTGGGCGAGATCTGGCAGGAGAAGGTCCAGGCCATGTTCGGCGACTCCCTGGAGCTGACCCCGGACCACCTGCCCTGGTGGAGCTACGTCGGCCACTTCGTCGGGGTCCCCGGCTACGTGTACGCCTACGCTTTCGGCAACCTGCTGGCGCTCTCCCTGTACCAGCGCTACCGGGAGGTGGGACCCGACTTCGTCGACACCTACCTCGACTTCCTGGGCGCGGGCGGCTCGCAGGCCCCCGATGAGCTGGTCAAGAGCGTGGGGATGGACATCACCGACCCCGGCTTCTGGGACGCCGGCTTGAAGATCCTCGACGGAATGGTGGCTCAGGTCGAGGACCTGAGCAAAAACTAAAGAGGCGACTCTTCCCCGCTCGGCGGGGAAGTACCTCCGGCCGAAGGCCGGAGGGGATGGGGGACGTGATCAGCCCAGCGATAGGCGCGTCCGTGTAACGGCGATCCCCGGTCGCGGCCACACCTGCACCTCGGGGTGGTTGGGGTCCAGCACCTGCCACCCGCCGCGGCCCGCCTCCAGCACCACCACGCTGTGGCCACCGGTCGACCAGGTGGCCCGCCGGAGCGGGCTGAACCCCCAGGCCCCATAGACTCCCGGCCCCTCCTGCCCCCAGGCCAGGTGTGCCACCAGCACCTCCCGCGCCCGGGTCCGGAGCGGCCAGCCGGGTAGAACCAGCCCGGTGCCGGAGCGCACCGCCACCCCGCGCTCGGCGGCGACCCGCTCCACCCGCAGGTCGAGCGGGGCCCGCCGCCCAGGTAAGGAGACGTAGTCCGGCAGCCCGGGCGCGCCGTACTCTTGGGCCGCACCCAGGGCCAGTGTGCCCGGGCCCAGGGCCGGCAGGTCGGGCACTCCCAGGAGCCCCAGGGCGATCAGCAGGGAGGCCGTCGTGCAGGCTGCGCCCTGGTTCTGAACCCACGCCGACGGTCCGGAAAAGGAGTTATCAGCGGTCACGAAAAACGTTATAGTCATCATGCCGCAAAGATGGAGCAGCGTCTGCTGGAAGAACCGCCCTCACCGCGACTCGTAGACCGCGTCCGCGTCTTCAACCGCCAGGCCCTGGCCGAGGTCTTCGACGGCAGCTTCGACGAGCTGTACCTCTACATCCACGCGCTCGTCGCCGATCATGACACCGCGGAGCGGGTGGCGGAGGACACCTTCGGGCGCGTCCTCGACCGCCTCCCCGACTACACGGGCGAGCCCGCCGGCCTCAAGGCCTGGGTCCTCCACCACGGCGCCGACGCCGTGCGCCGCGTGCCCCGGGGCGCGCTGGCGGGCAAGGGCCTCCGCGAGGCGGTGGCGCGCCTCACGCGGTTCGAGCACGAAGCGGTAACCCTGCGCCTGGTCGCGGGCCTGGACGCGCCCACCGCCGCCCTTGCCACTGGCCGCCGCACGAGCTCGATCCTGGGCGCCGTGATCACCGGGCTGCGGGCGCTGCGGAGCGGCTCGGCGACCCTGAATCCGCTCTCGCTGCCCACCCAGCAGCGCCAGCTCGACGCCGCGCTCGACCGCCTGCTGGCGGGTGACACCCCGGTCGCGGCCGCCGCGTGGGCGCCCCTGGTCGGCGACGCCTCAGGGCTGCTGGCGGCCGCCTCGGGTGTGGTCGACCTGCCGCGCGAGGCGGCGCCGCCCGCGGTGCGCGCGCGCCTCCGGGGCCGCTTCCTGGCCGGCGCCGAGGAGCGCCGCGCGGGCTGGTTTCACCGCACCTACGCGCCGGCGGAGGTTCCGGGTCGGAAGCCGCGCAAGGAGCCCAGCCGGGTCAGCAAGGCCACCGCGATGGGGCTGGCGATGCTCCTGGCCCTGGTGGCCGGGGTCGTGCTCGCCGTGGCGGCGGCCTTCTCGGGCCCGGACTCCAGCGTCTACGGGCTGAAGCGCGCGAGCGAATCCGCGCTGCTCGGCCTCAGCACCAACCGCGTGTCCAAGGCCGACCTCGAGGTCAAGCTGGCGGCGGAGCGCACCAAAGAGGCGGAGTCGATGGCGGCGGCGCGCCACGCCGACCTCACCGTGGACGCCGTCAACGCGCACTTCGACGACCTGCGGGCGGCCGCCGCCGACCTGGCCGGCATCCCCCTGTCACACCGCGACCAGCGCTGGAAGTCCGTGCGCGACCGCCTGGAGGCCGATGCTTCGAAGCCGATCAGCGACCTCCAGAGCATCCTCAGCGCCGGCGGCTACAAGGCGCAGGCAGCCGAGGTCAAGGCCGCCTACGACCGCTTCCAGAACGACCACAAGGAGTTCGACAAGAAGCTCGGCGTGGGCGTGACAGCGCCGATTCCCTCCGCCGTGCCGGGCCCGCCACAGCCGGTGGCGACGCCTACAAAATAGCCGTGTGACGACCAGCGCCACCGCGGCCGTGGTGGCGCTCGACGTCGGGACCTCGTCGGTGCGCGCCCTCCTCTACGACCTGCGGGCTCGGGCCCTGCCGGGGGCCGAGGTCCACCTCCCTTACCGGCCCCGGGTGGCGGCGGACGGGACGGCCGAGGTCGACGCCGACGCCCTCCTGGCACTGGTCGAGCGGGCGCTCGACCGCCTGCTCCGAGGTCGCCGGCTGGAGATCGCCGGGGTGGGGATCTCGACCTTCTGGCACGGGCTGCTGGGCCTCGACCGCCACGGGCGGCCGGCCACCCCGCTCTGGCTGTGGTCCGACAGCCGGTCCTGGCGGGAGGCGGAGGCCCTGAAGCGGCGGCTGGACGCCGTCGCCGTGCACCAGCGCACGGGCTGCCCGATTCATCCCAGCTACTGGCCCGCCAAGCTGGCCTGGGCCGGACCGCGCTCGGCCGCCCGCTGGGCGAGTTTCGCCGACTACCTCTTCCTGAAGCTGTTCGGGGAATGGGGGACCTCGCTGTCGATGGCCTCCGCCACGGGCCTCTTCTCGCTGCGCCGGATGGCCTGGGACGCGGACCTCGCCGAGCGGCTGCGAGTCAGGCCCAGCCAGCTGCCTCCCCCGGCCACCGTGCAGCACCGCCTCCGGCCGGATTACGCAAGTCGCTGGCCCCTTCTGGCCGAGGTGCCCTGGGTTCCCGCCGCCGGAGACGGGGCGCTGGCCAACCTGGGGAGCGACTGCGTGACCCCGCGCCTGCGGGCGCTCACCGTGGGCACCTCGGGCGCGCTGCGCGTGATCACGACCGAGCTGCCCAAGCGCCTGCCCCGGGAGCTCTGGTGCTACCGCCTGGACGCCGAGCGGCTGGTGCTGGGCGGCTCCTTCAGCAACGGGGGCAACCTCCACGCCTGGGTCATGCAGAACCTGCGCCTCGAGGAGAAGGCCCTGGAGCGCCGCCTGCGCCGGATGCGCCCGGCCAGCACCGGCCTGGTCTTCCTCCCCTTGCTGGCGGG
>DATCNF010000072.1:0-4487 GCA_036565325.1 Candidatus Dormiibacterota bacterium
ATCACCACCTGGCACTGCTGCGGGCGGCCGGCCTGCTCCGGGTGCCGTTCGGAACCAAGGCCTACAGCCTGCGCCGGGAGCCGCTGAGCGAGCTTTCGGGCGCGTTGAACACTTTCGGGAGGGACGAATGAACCACTGGCACCCTGACCTGCTGATCGCCGAGCAGAGGATCGCCGAGCTGCGGGCGCAGGCCGACCGCGAGCGGCTGGCGGCGCGGGTGCCGCCACGGCGGCGTCCGCTGCGGCTGCGCATCCACCTCGACTTCCAGCTCACCCTCGGCCGGGTGGCCCCGCCCAAGACCGCGAGTTAGGCCGGCACTTCGATCGCGACCACGTTCTCGACCTCGATCGCGGGGTCGAGCGAGGCCATCGCCGAGCAGTACTTGGTCTGGCTGAGGTCGACCGCCCGCGAGACGCTGCCCGGGTCCACGTCGGGGCCCGAGATGCGGTGGGTGAGGCGGATGCGCGTGAACTTGCGCGGCAGCTCGTCCCGGCGCCAGCCCTCGCACTCGACCGCGTAGGCGCTGACGGTCTTGCGCATCTTGCCCAGGATGTCGACCACGTCGATCGCCATGCAGCCGGCGATCGCGCTCAGCATCGCCTCCATCGGCGAGAGCGACTCCCGCTCCTCGCCCGACCAGATCGCGATCGAGCCCTGCTGGGTGGCCGCCTCGAAGCGGTGGCCGCCCTGCCAGGTCAGGCGAGTCGCGTTGGTGGGTGCGACGTCTGTCACACGTCCACCTTAGTCCTCACGGTCTCAGGCCAGGCTGACGAGCTCCAGGAGACCGTCGTCCCAGAAGTCGAGCTTGCCCTCGGGCATCATCAGCACCCGCTGCGGCCGCAGCGCGGCCACGAACTCGGTGTCGTGGCTCACGATCACCATCGACCCCGGCCAGGCCGCCAAGGCCTCGGCCACGGCCGTCCGGGAGGGTGGGTCGAGGTTGTTGGTGGGCTCGTCCAGGAGCAGCAGGTTGTGCCGGCCGGCGACCAGCTGGGCCAGCGCGAGCTTGGTCTTCTCCCCGCCCGAGAGCGTGCCCGCGTCCTGCATCGCGATCTTGCCGGTCAGGCCGAACATGCCCAGCAGCGCCCGCAGCTGCGGCTCGGCCGCATCCGACATGGCCCGCATGTGGCTGAGCACGGTGCGCGTGGCCTCGATTCCCTCGTGCTCCTGGGCGTAGTACCCGAGCGAGGCGTTGTGGCCGAGCCGGAACGACCCCTCGTCGGCCTCCGTCTGGCCGGCCAGGATGCGCAGCAGCGACGTCTTGCCGGCGCCGTTGAGACCCATCACCAGCAGCCGCTGGCCGCGCTCCACCTCGAAGTTGAGGCGCCTGAACACCGGCGGCCCGCCGTAGCCTTTGGTGAGGCCGCCGACGTGCAGGGCCAGGCGGCCGGAGCTGGGCGGCGGCGGGAACGACACCTTGAGCTTGCGATCCTTCCTGAGGGGAGTGACGCGCTCCGTCTTCAGGCGTTCCACGCGCTTGTCCAGGGCGTGCGCGGTGCGCGCCCGCTTGGCCGTCTGCCGGCGCATGACGTCGGCCAGCGAGCTGAGGCGGTGGATCTCCGCCTCCTGGCGCTCGGACTGCTTCTCCCGCCGCAGCTGGTCGAGGCGCCTCTGCTGCAGGTACTGGGAGTAGGTGCCCTTGTACTCGACCAGGGCGGCGTCCTCCAGGTGGAGCACGCGCGTGATGGCGCTGTCCAGCAGCTCCAGGTCGTGGCTGACCACCAGCAGGCCGCCGCGGTAGGCGCGCAGGAATGACATCAGCCAGGCCTTGGCGTCCACGTCGAGGTGGTTGGTGGGCTCATCGAGCAGGAGCAGCTCGCCGTCGGCAAAGAGGACGCGCGCGATCTCCACGCGCCGGCGCTCGCCGCCGGAGAGGACGCCCAGCGGGAGGTCGGCCCGGTCCAGCGCCAGCCCCAGCCCGCCCAGGATCCGCCGGGCCTCGGCGTCGGCGGAATAGCCGCCCGCCTGCCGGAAGCGCTCCTCCGCCTCGCTGAAGCGCTCGACGCTGGCCGCCGAATGGTCCGTCTCCAGCGCGACCTGCAGCGCCGCCAGCCGCTCCGCCGCCCTGTCGAGCCCACGCCCGGAGAGGACGTGGGTCACCGCCTTGACCTCGGCCGCCGAGCGCGGTCGCGGGTTCTGGGGGACGTAGCCGGCGTTGCCCCGGCGGCTGACCAGGCCTTTGGAAGGTGAGGCCTGGCCCGCCAGCACGCGCAGCATCGAGGTCTTGCCGGCGCCGTTGAGGCCGACCAGGCCGACCTTGTCGCCGGAGCGCACGGTGAAGGAGCCGCCGGCCAGGGTGACCCGGCCGCCGACTTCCACCTCGAGTTCTCGAACCTGCAGCACGACGCGCCATTGTGCCTCGTTACACGGGTGCGGCGGCGCGCGTTCGTTCGTCCATCAACCGGACCACCCCACAAGATCTCCGATCTTGCGGGGACCCCGGAGAAAGAGGTGCACGAGATGATTTCCAAGCCGTTCCTGGCCGCGATGGGCGTGGCCGCACTGTTCGCCCCGGTGGCCTGCGGCGAAAGCGCGGGCTCCACTACCTCCTCCGGCGCGGCGCCGGCCGTGCGCTCGGGCACCGCGGTCCAGGGCACCGGCGCCAGCGGCACCGGCACCGGCGCCCCCGCCGACACCACGACCGTGCCGGCCGTGCCCGTGGCCCACGGGCCGCGCGTCATCCGCAACGCCAGCCTCACGGTCGAGGTCCGCAACGGCCAGTTCGACAACGTGCTGACCAAGCTGATCGACCTCTCCGCCAGCGAGGGCGGTTACGTGTCGGCGAGCGACGCCGTCAGCGACACCAGCGACCGCATCCGGACCGGGACCATCACTTTCGCGGTCCCCTCGGACAAGTACGAGGAGACGATCAAGGTGCTGCGCGGCTACGGAACGGTGCAGTCCTTCCACGCCACCTCGCAGGACGTGAGCGCGCAGTACATCGACCTCCAGTCGCGGCTCAAGAACGCGGAGGCCCAGCGTGACGCCATGCTGGCGCTGCTGGCGCGGGCGACCTCGATCGGCGACATCCTCAACATCCAGAACCAGGTCGGGCAGATCGAGGGCCAGATCGAGCAGCTGAAGGGCCAGATCGACTATCTCGACCACGCCACCACCTATTCGACGGTCCAGGTCACGCTGCGCGAGGCCGCGGTGGTCGCGCCCCGGCCGCAGGACGACCTCGGCCTACAGGGCGCACTGCACAACGCGGTCACCGATTTCTTCGTGACCATCGACTTCCTGGTCGTGGCGCTGGGCGCGCTGGCGCCCTACCTGCTGCTCGCGCTGCTGGGCTTCGGGGCCTTCACGATCTGGCGCCGGCACCGGCTGGTGCGGGAGGCCTGAGGGGTTAGGCTGCGGGCCGTGGAAACGGTCCGCAACCTGGCCCGGCGCAAGCTGCGCAACGGCCTCACCATCGGCGGGATCGTGATCGGAATCATGGCGCTCACAACCATGGGGGCGATGTCGGAGAAGACGACCGCGCTGCTCGACGGCGGGCGGCGCTTCTTCTCCGACCACATCGTGGTCGGCGACTCCGGCAGCGGTTTCGGCGGGGGCCTGATCCAGGTCGACACCGCGGATGTGATCGAGCGCGTGGACGGAGTGGCGGCGGCCTTCCCGACCATCGGCGTGCCCGGCCACGCCGACCCCAGCTTCTCGCTCGGCGGCGGGCTCTTCGTGACCGCCACCGCCGCCGGCTTCGAGCGCTACGAGCACTTCCAGCCCAGCGTCGCCCGGGGGCGCCAGCTCGACCAGGCGCGACGCGGAGAGGTGGTGCTGGGCGCCGACGCGGCGAAGGAGCTCAACGCGACCCTGGGCGGCCAGGTGCGCCTGCCCACGCCGCCGCGCGATCCCTCGACGCGGCCGGACTACGTGGGTCACTCCTTCCTCGTGGTGGGCATCCTCGAGAAGACGCTGACGGCGCCGGATTCATTCGCGTCGGTCACCTTTGCGGACGGCCAGATGCTGCTCGGGGACGTACTCCCGACCGCGGTACGGGGCACGCTCGACCCCTCCCGGATCGCGAGCGGGATCTCGGTCTTCGGCCGGGCCGGCGTCGACCTCGACCAGCTGGCGCGCAAGATCGCCTCCGAGGTCCCGGGTGTGCGCGCGACTCCGCCCAGCGAGCTGGTCAAGGCTTTCGAGGACGCCTCCACGCTCTTCACGGCCATCACCACCGGGTCCGCCCTGCTGGCGCTGGTGGTGGGCGGCCTCTCGGTGGTCAACACCATGGTGATGGCGGTCACCGAGCGGGTGCGCGAGATCGGCGTCAAGAAGGTGGTGGGCGCCCACACCTGGGACATCCTCCGCGAGTACCTGATCGAGGCGACCGTGATCGGCCTGGTCGGCGGCGCGCTGGGCACGCTCCTGGGCTGGGCCTTCACGAGCGCCATCAACGCCTACACCGACAGCCTCAACCTGACGCTCTTCCTGCTCTCGCCGCGGCTGGTGGTCTTTGCACTGCTGTTCTCGGTCGGCCTGGGCGC
>DATCNF010000073.1:0-1783 GCA_036565325.1 Candidatus Dormiibacterota bacterium
GACGTACGCCGCGACACCGCCGGCCGACCCCTCGGCCTACCGGGCGGCGGTGACCCGAGTGCTCGACCTGGTGACCGCCGGCGACGCCGCGGGCGCCGCGGCCGAGATGGAGTCGACCGGCCTCGACCGCGGCCTGGCTGAGGCCTACGGCGACCTGGTCGCCAAACCACCCGACCTGGCGGACGCAGAGCGCCGCCTGCGCGCCGCCCAGGCCGCCCTGGAGACTCCGGCAACCGGTGGTGACCCGGTGCAGGAACAGGCCGAGGTCAAGCGGATCCTCAGCCTCAGCCGCTACGCCGGCAACCAGCCCTCGGCTTGGGACCGTTTCTGGAACTGGGTCGGCAACCGGATCCTCGAGTGGCTGAGCTCGCAGAACCTCCCTGCAGGCGGCCTCAATATTCCGACCTGGATCTGGCTGGCCCTCCTGGTGGCGGCGCTGGCGATCGCCGCGGTGGGGGTGGCGCTGATCGCCGGCTTCTCGAGGCGGAGCCGGCGCCGGCGCGATGCCGCGGCGTCGGGGCTGGAGCCCGCCCGCATGGTCCGCGAGCGTTTCCGGGAGGCCGACCGGCTGTCCGCGGCGGGCGACTGGAACGGCGCGGTGCGGGCGCTGGCGGAGGCGGTGGCGACCCGCCTCAGCGGTGAGCCCTGGTGGGCGACCAGCCCCCAGACCCTGCGCGAGCTGTTCCGGCAGGCCGGGCGTCTCGATTCCCTGCGGCCCCTGCTGCTGGCCTTCGAGACCGTCGTCTATGCGCGCCGGAGCATCGATGAGCCCGCTTACCGGGCCGCGGAGGGGGCCGCGGCCGCGATCCGTGCGCAGCGCGCACCCGAGGAGGTGGCCGCGGCTTGAGAGGGCGGCAGTGGCTGGTGCTGATCGCCCTCCTGGTGCTGGCCGGCGTCCTGGTCACCGCCCGCGGGCTGCAGGGACAGGACCCGACCTGGCACAGCTCCAAGAGCGACGGGCCCAACGGCACCTCGGCCCTGCTGCTGTACGCGGCCGCGCTCGGGCGGCCGGAGCAGACGGTGCAGGGCTCTTTCGAGCTGCCTGCACCCGCCACCACGCTCTTCGTCTTCGACCCCTTCACCGAGTACTCGGCCGGCGACGCCGGCCGGCTCAAGGCGTGGGTGGCCAGCGGCGGCACGCTGGTCTACGCCGACGACAACCTGGACGGGCAGCTGAGCCAGGCCTTCGGGATTGGCAAGACCAGCGGGCTCGTGCTCTCCGGCGGTGTGCCCGCGGTGCCCTACTTCCCGGGCGTGCGCAGGGCCGGCTCGGGGTCGGCGGTCACGCCGTTGCGGGCGGGGCCCGACCAGGCGGTGGCGCTGCGCAGCGCCGGCGGACCCACCCTGGGCCTCGTGCTCCCCCTCGGTTCAGGGCGCGTGGTCGCGCTGGCCGACCCGCTGCTGCTCTGCAACGGCTACCTCGGCGAGGCCGACAACTGGCGCCTGGCGGCCGCCCTGATCGAAGCCTCGCCCGCGGTGGCGATCGACGAGTTCCACCACGACCTGGGCAACGTTTCGGGCTCCGGCGACTGGTCACGGCAGCCGCTGGGGATCGGCCTGCTCTGGGCGTTCCTGGCGGTCTTCGTCGGTGTCGCCCTGCGCAACCGGCGCTTCGGCCCCCTCCTGCACGTGGGCGCCACCGGCGAGCGGTCGAGCGCCGAGCACGTGTCCGCGGTCGGGCGGCTGCTGCGCCGGTTCGGCGGCCGCGGCATGACCGTCGAGCTGGCGGTGGCAGCCACCCGGCGCGCCCTGATCGAGCGCACCGGCATCTCCCGCGACGCCA
>DATCNF010000074.1:0-2314 GCA_036565325.1 Candidatus Dormiibacterota bacterium
GGTCAGTTCACCGCCGACGAGCGGCAGGTGACGGAGCTGTTCGCGGCCCAGGCGGCGGTCGCCATCGAGTACGAACGAGCCCGCGACGAGCTGCGCCGGCTGGACGTCCTGGAGGAGCGGGAGCGGATCAGCCGCGAGCTGCACGACGGCGTCATCCAGTCCCTGTTCGCGGTCGGCATGAACCTGCAGGCGGCGGCGCTGGGCGCGGGCAGTTCCGAGCTGCTGGAGCGCCTGGACGCCTCGGTGGCGGAGATCGACCACGCCATCCGAGACCTGCGGAACTACATCTTCGGCCTCCGTCCGGGCATCCTGGCCGACCGCCAGCTGGCGCAGGCGATCCAGCAACTGGCCGCCGACTTCGAGCGCGAGTCCGGGGTCACGATCGTGACCGACATCGACGCCCAGGTCGCGGCCCGCCTCGCCTCCCGGGCAGGCGATGTCGTGCAGCTGGTGCGCGAGTCACTGTCCAATGTGGCCCGTCATGCCGCGGCGACCACCTGTCGGGTCAGCCTCCGCGACGTGGGCGGCCAGGCGGTACTGGAGATCGACGACGACGGCCAGGGTTTCGATACCGATGCAGCGGCCGGGCCCGGGCAGGGCCTCCGCAACCTCAGTGAGCGCGCGCAGTCCTTGGGCGGAGACCTCGACATCGACGCCCGGCCCGCCGAGGGGACCAGGGTCCGGATCCGCCTCCCGCTCTAAAGGCGGGCGTCAGTGGCAGTGGCCTCCTCGTGGTAGTAGTCGCGCCAGATCAGCCGGTAGAGCGGCAGCCAGCGAGGGAGGTTGCGCACGACCGGGATGAAGGGCACGAGCACCAGGCCCAGGCTCAGCACCGTGATCGTCAGCACGACCATCAGGTCGGCGTTGGCGTTCCCGCTGAAAGGTGGCAGCTGGTACCACATGGTGTAGAGCCAAAGCCAGCTCTGGCCCGGGTAGCTGCCGGTCTCGTTCATCATTCCCCACTGGCTGCCGAGCAGGTGTGCGTCGGAGGCCAGCGAGGGCAGGTAGCCACCATCGCCCATGAAGAGCAGCGGCAGCGTGTAGTCGGTCTGGTAGAAGCGCCCGTTGGTGACCAGCGCACCGTCGAGCCCGCCTGCGCGGGCGAGCCCGAGCAGGCTGTCCATCATTGTCGCCAGCGGTCCGTAGTCGCCGCTTGCCATCGTGATCTTCCCGTCGCTGTCGGCTTTGGCGTCTTGGAGGGCCTTGGTGTAGGCGTCGAGCCAGGCCTGCTGCTGCTTGGGGTCGGCCTGGCTGTAGGTGGTCAGCGCGGTCGCCAGGTCGGCGTTGCCCACGCTCGCACTCTGCAGTGGCGTCAGCACGAAATCTTGAGCGGAGTCAACCGGCTGGCGTACCCCGATCCAGGCCTGCGGCGAGAAGAAGCCCAGGCCCTGTACGGAAGCGCTGCCATTGTTGTAGGGGGCGCCGTACTGAGCGCTGACAGTTGTCCCCGCGAGCTCGCCGGCCGCGGTGGTGACGAGGTCGACCGGATCTTTCTGGGCCCAGCTCTGGATGGTCTCGGGCGGCTGATCCGGCGATGAGAGGGCGGCGGTCAGGCCGACGACCACGACGAGGGTGGCGATCAAGGCGATGGCGATCTCCTTCAGGAGGTCGTAGGGGACCGTTCGGATGTTGCCGTAGTAGGTGGCTTGGTCGACGGGGTTCATGGCCGCTCCGGCTGGGCCGCGATCGGCTTGACCACGCCGCGCATGCGCACGGCCACGATGTGGAGCACAACCAGGAAGATGACCGCGATCGGGATCAGCATCACGTGCAGGCCGTACATCTGGCCGAAGTTGAGAACGTTGAAGAAGGTACCCATTCCGGTCGAGTTGATGGCGTCCTTGGCGTTGATGGCGATCCACTGGGCGTCGAAATTCTGCTGTGAGAGGTAGCCGGTGAAGGCGGCGACGATGCTGACCAGGAAGATGACCGCGCCGATCATCCAGGTCGATGCGCGACCATCGCGCCAGCCGGCCGCGAAGTACTGGCCCCACAGGTGCAGGACCATGAACACGAAGAACACCTGCACGCTCCAGAAGTGGAGCCCGTTGAAGAAGCGACCGACGCCGGAGACGTGCCACCACTGAGGTCCAAAGAAAGCGAGCACGACCCCGCTCGCGATCACCCAGACGAGGGCGGCGATCGTGACGACGCCGAACACGTAGACCCAGGAACCCACGAAGTAGGGCTGTCGATGGGGCAGCGCGTTCTGCAAGGGCAGGCGCCGCTGCAGGTATCTGCGCGCCGCGAGAGTCCAGCTGCCGGCCTCCTCCGGCGTCAGGGGCTGTTCGCTCATGACCGCCGCCTGCGGCTC
>DATCNF010000075.1:0-8220 GCA_036565325.1 Candidatus Dormiibacterota bacterium
GCGCGGAGTTCCTGCGCATGTGCCGCATCGGCGCCGCCTAGGAAACAAAAAAAGGAGGGACGCGCACGGGCGCCCCTCCCGGTTGTTCGATCTGAGGCGGGGTTAGTCGCCGCCTCCTTCGCCCCGACCGTCGGGCAGGGCGATGCCGACCGTGAAGATGTCCTCGTCGTGGACCACGCCCTGGCTGGGTGTGGTCGTAGGCGCGGTGTTGCGGGTGTCCGACCAGATCGGATGCGCGGTGTTGCCGATCACGATCAGGCCGCTGTAGTCACCGTTGAAGCCGGCCTGATTCCCGTCCGGCGGCGGGAAGGTCGGCGAGATCCTGCGCGCGTCGTACGGAGTGTCCAGGTTGCGACCGCCCGACAGGTCGTAGTCGGAGTTCTCGGCCTGCACACCGGGGTTGACACCAGGTGCGAACCCGGCAACCGGCGTCGTGTTCTCGCTGGGAACCCGGTCGGTGCGGTAGTAGCTGACCCCGACGTGGTCGCCCTTTTTGTCATTTCCGTCACCGTTCTGGGTGCCGATGTCGATGGCGGCGAAATAGTGGTCCTTGCCGGAGTCTGGGTTGACCTTCTTGGCGGCGTCTGTCCAGGTGGTGCCGTCGCTGGTCATCGCGAGCTGGATGTCGAACTCGCCGTTGCGGTAGTCCTGCCAGGTCGAGTAGACGTTGCCGTTCTCGCGGTTGACCGCGATCCGCGGGAAGTCGTTGGTGCGGATGAAGGCGCCCGGGATGCACTCCTCGGGGCCGCGCCCGAAGTCGCACAGCGGCTCACCGACGATGACGTCAGAGCCGACCAAGCCGGGCGCGCCGCAGTTCATGTGAGCAGTGCCCGCGACCGAGTCACCGCTCGGGTGGCAGAGAACCGACAGCTGCTGGCCGTTGGGGTTGCTGGCGGCGGTGTTGCCGTTGTTGAAGACGACCACCAGGCTCCCGTCGGGGCGCACGATGGGGTCCGACCCCTGGTCGAAGTCGCACGCGTGCGGGTCACGGGTGGGATCGAAGAAATTGCCGAAGAAGCACAGGGTGGCCGAGCTGCCGCTGATCTCTTCCGGCTTCGACCAGGTGACCGCGTGGTCGGTCGACATCGACCCGAAGATGGGCGATGACTTGTAGTTGCCGGCGGGCGTCAGCATGAAGACCGTCCACGTGATGTAGACGTTGTTCTTGTTGGGGCTGCCGGCGAAGCTGTCGGCGATGATGAACTGCTTGTCGTGGGCGACGGTGGGCGAGTTGTCCTCAGCCACCACGTAGCGAGACCCAAGCTCGGGGATGTTGTTGTAGAAGCTGCCGCCGGCGCCGGCCGGGGAGGCGGTCACGAACACGGCCGATGCGTTCGACGCGATGTCGAATACGACGCAGCTGAAGAAGGAACGCCCGTCGGCGTCGGTGGCCAGGGCCGGGTCGCTGGCCGCGTCGTAGGTGTGCAGGTCGCCGTTGCCGCCCGCGATGGTGTGAATGCCATCGAACTGAGGGCTGTTGATGTGCTGCCAGAAGGGAGGCAGACCGTCACCCCAGGTCTTGCCGCCGTTGAACGAGTAGTCGAAGCCGCAGTGGTTGAAACCGACGCGGCTGTCGTTCTGGCCGGCGACGAGATTGTTGGGATCCTTGACGTTGTACTTGATGATCTCCTCCGCCTGGCGGCGGAAGGTGCAGTCCTGGTTGACGCGGACATTGCCGTCGGTGTTGCGGTCGCTGCAGCCGAGGGTGCGGGTCGCCACCCCGAGCGAGTTCATCACCCCGCCGTCGGCGGTGTTGTCCGCCCGCACGTCACTCGCGTCGAGTGAGGGAGCCTTCTGGGCCGCGCTCACCGTTCCGGCCGAGATCTGCGGCATCACCCGAACGCCGCCGTCGATTGGAATGGTCGCGGCTTTGACCTTGCCCTGGGCGACCTTGGCAACGATGTTCTCGTTGTCCGCTGACACCGGGGTGACGGCCACCGAGCCGATCCCCATGACCATCACGAGGACGCCGAATAACGTCGCATAGCGTCTACGCATACTCCCCTCCACCGCAATGCTCGGGCCTGATTTCGTCCCCGGCCCGAACACCGTACCTAACCGCCGTGGGGCCGTCAAGGACAGCCTCGGCGAGGCTTAGTAGAAGGGCGTTTTGCGGCGCGTCAGGAGGTCATCGACCGTGGACTGGATCCAGCCTCTGACCTCCTCGCTGACCTCCAGCACCAGGCGGGGATTCTCGGCGGCGTCAGGTCCCATGGACGCGGTTTCAATAGGCGGCCCGAAGGCGATGAACCACTTCGAGGGCAGGGGCAGCAGGCCGAGGCCGCCCAGCCAGGGAAAGGTCGGAGTCAGGGGCACGGTAGGCAGCCCGAGCACCTTGGCCAGCGCCGGCAGCTCGAAGACAACCGGGTGCACCTCCTCGGCGCCGACCACCGCCACCGGGATGATCGGCGACCCCGTGCGCATCGCCACCTGCACGAAGCCCCCGCGCCCGAACCGGCGGACCTGATAGCGGTCGCGGTAGAGCTTGGCGGCCCCCTTGACGCCCTCCGGGAAGACGCCCACCAGCTCGTCCCGCTCGAGCAGGGTCACCGCGTTGTCGGGGTGGGCCAGGACGTTGCCGGTCTTGAGCAGGAACTGCGAGAAGCCCGGCATCGCAAACGCGAAGTTGACGACCAGCATGCGGGCGTGGCGGCGCTCCGGGTGCGCCATCCAGATCCCGGTCCGGATCATGGCGCCGTCCCAGGGGATCACCCCCGCGTGGTTGGCCACCAGCAGCGCCCGGCCCGAGACGGGCACGTTCTCGATGCCTTCCAGCTCGACCCGCCAGTACTTCTCGAACAGCCACCGGAAGAGCGGCAGCGCGGACTCGGTGAAGGCGGGATCGAAGCCGAATTCGTCGATTCGCGGACGCGCCGCAACCTCGCGGCGGGCAGGCTGAACTACCTGGAGGGAGCTTGCCATGCCGTCGATTATGGCGCCCGCGCCTTAGGATTGCTGCGGCCTCGCCCATGCCCCTCGACTTCCAGGCCGCTCAAGACGAGTACCTCGGCTGGCTGCAGCACGAGGCGAACAAGAGCCCCAACACGGTCCGCGCCTATTCCGGCGAGATCCGCCGCTTCGCGGGATTCCTGGCCGCCCGCGGCCACTCCCTGCAGATGGAGGAGCTCAGCCGCGAGGACCTGCGCGCCTACCAGCGCCACCTCGCGGCCCACCTGAAGGCGGCCGCCTCACGAGCCCGGGCCCTGGTCGCGATCCGCTCCTGGCTGCGCTGGCTGGCGCGAGAGGAACTGGTCGAGAAGGACCTCTCCAACCGGATCACGGTCCCCAAGCTCGAGCAGCGCCTGCCCAAGCCGATGCCGCCGGACGAGCTCGCCAAGCTGCTGCAGAGCCTCCCCCGGGAGAGCCCGATCGAGAAGCGGGACCGCGCCCTGGTCTACTTCCTGATCAGCACCGGCTGCCGGATCAGCGAGGCGCTGGCCCTCGACCGCACCGACGTGCCACGGCAGGGCAACCGCCTGGTGGTCACCGGCAAGGGCGCCAAGCAGCGCGCCGTCTACTTGACCGAGGACGCCAAGACCGCCGCCGAGCAGTACCTGGAAGCGCGCGAGGACACCTCGATGGCGCTCTTCGTGAACTACGACCGCACGGTCGGCAAGGGCGGCGAGCGGCGGCTCACGCCGGCAGGCGCGCGTCACATCGTCAGACGCCTGCGCCGCGAGCTCAGCGCCTGGTCCTTCAAGTCACCTCACGTCGCCCGCCACACCGCCGCCACGTCGCTCCTGGAGGTCACCGGCGGTGACGTGCGGCTGGTCCAGGAGGTCCTCGGCCACGCCAACCTGAACACCCTTCAGGGCTACACCAAGATCGTCGACTCGCGCAAGCAGGACGCCTACCGGAAGTACCAGGATTACCTGGAGGAAAAGGGGCGTGGCGCTTAGAACGCGAGTTACGGAGCTTCTGGGCATCGAGCACCCGGTCGTGCTCGGTGGCATGGGCGCCGGCACCGGGCCGGAGCTGGTGGCGGCGGTGTCGGAGGCGGGCGGCCTGGGCGTGCAGGGCGGCGTCGGCCGGCCGCCTGAGATGCTGCGGTCGCTGGCGGCCGACATCCGCTCGCGCACTTCCAGGCCTTTCGGCATCAACCTGCTGCTCTTCCTGGCCGCTCCCGAGCACCGGGACGCGCTGGTCGAGCTCGCACTGCCGGTCTTCTCCACCGCGTGGCCGGTGCCCGAGGACGACCTCAAGCCCCTCTTCGACCGCGCCCACGCGGCCGGGTCGAAGGTGATGCACATGGTCAACGGCGTTCCCGAGGCGCTGCGCGCAGCCGAGGCGGGCGCCGACCTGATCGTGGCCCAGGGCACGGAGGGCGGCGGGCACGTGGCGCTGATCTCCACCCTCGTCCTGACCCCGATGGTGGTCCGAGCCGTGGCGCCGCTGCCGGTGCTGGCGGCGGGCGGCATCGCCGACGGCGCCGGCCTCGCCGCCGCCCTGATGCTGGGCGCCGAGGGCGCGCTCCTGGGCACGCGCTTCCTGGCCACCCCCGAGTCGACCTGGCCCGCCGGGTTCAAGCGGGCGCTGGTGGAGTCGGACGGCCACGACACCCTGCTCAGCGAGATCCCGGACACCGCCAAGGGCAACGTCTGGCCTGGCGCCTACGACCGGGTTCGGCGCAACCGCCTGCTCGAGGACTGGCTGGGCCGGGAGAACGAGGTGCGACGCCATCGGGCCGCGATCGCCGCCCGCATGCGCAAGGCGGTGGAGGAGGGCGACGCTGAGAACGGCGAGCTCAACTTCGGGCAGGGGGCGGGGATGATCGACGAGATCGTTCCCGCGGGCGAGCTGGTCCGGCGCATCTCCGCCGAAGCCGAACGGCTGCTTGCCGAACGCGCCCGGCTCGTACGCGACAAGTCGCCCGCGTAAGATATATGGCGTGCAAGACACCGCCGCCGTCTCCGCTTTGGCGCGCGTCCTGGCCGACGAGACGCGGGTCCGCCTCCTCGACGAGCTGACCGCGGGCGAGGCCAGCGTCAGCGACCTGGCCTGCCGGCTGGACATCGACCAGCCGCGCGTCTCCACCCACCTCCAGCTGCTGCTGGGCGCCGGCCTGGTCGACGCCCATGCCCGGGGACGCTCCCGCGTCTATGCGCTGCGCGGCGAGAGCCCGGCCCTGGCGCTGGCGACCCTGCGCACGCTGGCCGGTTCCCCGCCCCCGCTGCGCAGCCGGGCGGCGGCCGAAGCGGTCAAGCTCAACGCGCCCATCCGCCGCGCCCGCACCTGCTACGACCACCTCGCCGGCGTGGCCGGCGTCCAGGTGCTCGACGAGCTGCTGGCGCGCGGGTGGCTGGCGGCCAACGGCGAGCGCTTCGACCTGACGCCGGCCGGCGAGGCCGGCCTCGCCGAGCTGGGAATCGACGTGGCCGAGGCGCGGCACGCCCGGCGCGCCTTCGCGGTCGGCTGCCTGGACTGGACCGAGCGCCGAGTCCACCTGGGCGGCGCGTTGGGCGCGGCGGTGCTGCGGCGGCTGCTGGATGCCGGGCACGCCCGGCTGGAAGCCGGGACACGCGTGGTGCGCATGAAGCCGGGTGCCGCATGGATGTCCTGAAGGCCTTCTTCAGCAACGGGCGCCTGCTCACGCTGGCGCTCGGCCACTTCATGGTCGACAACTACGTCGGCGTCCTGCCGGTCCTCTTCCCCCTGCTCATCCACCGCTTCGAGCTCAACCTGCAGACGGTAGGCCTGGTTTCCCTTGCCTACACCGGCATGGGCGCCGTCTCCCAGCCCGTGTTCGGGCTGATCGCGGACCGCTGGGGCACCCGCTTCACCGGGCTCGCGCTGGGCTGGACCGCGGTCAGCTTCGCGGCCGCCGGCTTCGCGCCGACCTTCCCCATCCTGGTCGGGGTCGCCTTCCTCTCGGGTGTGGGGTCGGGGGCCTTCCACCCGCTGGGAGCGGTGACCGTGCGCTCGCAGCTGCCGCGGCGCGGGATGAACATGGCCATGTCCATCTACGTCACCGCGGGCACCCTGGGGCTGGCCGCGGGACCTTTAATTGGCGTGGTCGCGTTTGGCCTCTTTGGCATCCGGGGCACCGCTGTGATGCTGCTGCCGGGGGTCCTGATCGCCGGCTACCTGGTTTTCGCGATGCGGAGCTCGGCCTATGCCGTACCACGGCGAGACACCCGGCGGGCGGCTGCGCGGCAGGTCCTGCCGCTGCTCCCGCTGGCCGCCACCGTGGGGGTGATGGCATCCCGCAGCTGGACCACCGTGGCCCTGCAGGCCTTCACGCCGACCTGGTACCAGCACCTGGGGTACGGGCCCTGGTTCTACGGGCCGCTGGCCACCACCATCATCCTGTCCAGCGCCTTCGGTGCCGTCGGCACCGGCGCGCTCGCCGACCGCTACGGCCGGCGGGCGGTGATCGTGGCGACCATGGCGCTCAGCGTCCCGGCCGTCTGGCTGTACGCGGCCTTCCCCGGCTACCAGGGCTTTCTGTGGGCGATCCTGGTCGGCGGCCTGGCCGCTTCGACAGCTCCCCTGATGCTGGTCCTGGCGCAGGAGCTGCTGGCGGCGCGGGCGGGCCTGGCCAGCGGCCTGATCATGGGCCTGGGGTTCGTGACCGGCGCGATCGGGGTGCCGGTGACGGGAGCCATCGCCGACCACTTCGGCCTCCAGACCGCCTTCTACAGCCAGGTGCTGATCGTGCTCGTGACCATCCCGGTGGCCCTGCTGCTGCCCAGCGAAGGCTTCCTGGCCAGGCTCCGAGAATCGGCGCGCCCCGTCCCGGAGCGGGCCGTCGAGCTGGCCCCAGCCGGCGGCGGGGGCTCCTGAGCTCGGACATCCCGGGCTATCCGGGGTGGCGCGCCCACAGCACGACGGATGTCCCGGGTTATCAGGGGTGGGGTGTCGCGGCGAGCGCGGCTCGGACCTGAGCAACGACCGAAGCCGGGTCCCGGAGATCGGCGGCCGTGAACCTGAGCAGGCGATAGCCGGCTGCCAGGATGCGGTTCTGGCGACGGTTGTCTTCGACCAGAGTCGCGCGATGCGTAGCGCCGTCGTACTCGATGACCAGGCGGTGAGAGCGGTAGTAGAGATCGGCGCGGCCCAGGAACTGGCCATTGTCGTCGTGCAGGTTCACCTGCAGCTCAGGGCGCGGCAAACCCGCCAGCACCAGGATGATTCGCAAGCGCGTCTCCATCGCGGACTCTGATCCCGGTTCGGCGAGATCGCCCATCTGGCGCAGTCGCTTGGCGAACTTGGTGCCGGCTCGCGCCGCGACCACTGCCCCCAGGTGCTCCGTCGTGATGAGGTCGGCGTGAAGTGCCATGTCAGCGATCACAACGCTCTCCACCAGTGCGGGCGATTCGCCAATGTCCAGAAGGGTGCGCAGGATGGCCGTGCAGGGCAGCCCTTGGCGCCTGACCACCTCCTCCGGGTTGAGCCCGGACCGCCGGACTCGTACGCCGCTGCGCGAGGACACGCCACAGTCCCTCGGCAGGGTCACCTGGATCGGATCACAAGGCGGAACGTCCAGGCCGTGAAGGTAGGCAGCCGTGCGGCCGGAAAAAACGGCTGCGCCCGGAAGCCGGTGCAGCGTCCCCTGCAGCGCCAAGAGTGAGTCCGCCCGAAGCCCCGTCCAGGCGTAGGTTCCGTGAGCCAGGTGTCGGTAACTGCTGGATTGCAGGTGGTCCCAGGTGAGGCCGGCCAGTTCCGCCTCACGCAGGCTGAAGGGGCCCCGCTTGAGCACCGTGGGAACGCGAACGCGCTGAGACATGCGCCGCACGATGACGCCGTGCCGCCCGCAAGGGAACGCCGCTCGTTAGGGAGCCCGGCGAGCACCGATAGGTCGGGATACCCGGCCTCCGCGGCCCGCCGCATGACGGATAACCCGGGTTATCCGGAGTGCGGACCCTAGGAGGAGAGGCCCGGCGGCGGCGGGAGGGTGGTGCCGGACGTCGATGCGCCCACGTACCACGCGATCCACCAGGCGGCCCAGACCACGCCCAGGAGGAGCGCGACCACGGCCGTCGTTCGAATGAACCCCATCAATAGCTCCAGGAAAGCCAGGGTCGCGGCGACCAGGCGAAATGCATGTCGGCCTGCTTAACGCCGCCGGGGCGGCATTCCCGCGCCCGACCCGCACGCCATAGGGAGTCAACGCTCGAGCCCCCCAGGTACAGCGAGGCCAGGGCGGCGGCGTCCAGGCTCACATCGGCGGGCTCCTGGGTGCGCCGGCAACCGCTCCCGTCGACGCGGTAGCGGCCGCCG
>DATCNF010000076.1:0-5158 GCA_036565325.1 Candidatus Dormiibacterota bacterium
GTGCTGGGCGGCCCCGTGGGCGTGGCCGACTACGTCGCCTCGGGCGACCCGGCCCTGGGTGAGGCGGCGGTGCGGGCCCTGGGCGACCGCCACGGCGTGCTGCTCGCCCACCACGGCTCGGTCACGGTCGGCGGCGACCTCGAGGAGGCGTTCTACCGGCTCGAAGTCCTGGAGCGCGCGGCCCAGGTCTACGTCCTCTCCCGGCTGCTCGGGCGCCTGAACTGATCGGACAGGACAACCCGCCGGCGGCGCGGCCGTTTCAGCTCCAGCTCACCAGCGTGGCTGAAAGCTGGGCCTGGATGCGCGGCGACCTGCTGCTGCGGCTGGGGCCGTTCGCCGCGTCCGTGCTCCTGGTCTGGCTGGTCTGGCGCCCGGCCTGGCTGGGGCTGGCGCGGGGCGACCTGCGCGCCCAGCTGTTCTTCGGGGGCATCGGCGGCGTGGCGTTGTTCCTGGGCGCGGTCGCGCTCCAGCGGCCGCTGGCCCGCCGCCGGGGTGGCCTGCGGGTGCCCGCAGACGGCGGCGACGCGGGACTGCAGGGCGCCTACTACGTGCTCAACGGGCCGCTCGAAGAGGCGTTCTTCAGGGGCTTGGTGCAGGGCGCCGTCTCGGTGCTGATGGGCCCACCCGCCGGCTTCCTGATCGCCACCGCCGCCTACGTCCTGTACCACCGCCTGGGCTCCTGGAAGTGGATCGACGTGCTGGCCACGATCGGCGCCGGGGTCCCACTCGGCCTCGGCTTCTGGCTGCTGCCCGGACCGCCCTCCCTGCTCGGGGTGGCGATCGCGCACATCGGGGGGACCTGCGGGTTCCTGGGCCCGGGACCCTACCTGCTGCGGCGCCTGGGGCTGTTGGGAGGTTGACCGAACGCCCGCCCACCCCTTCCACCGCAGGCGGAAGGACCTCCCCGGCGAGCGGGGAGGCCAGGCGGCGCCAGGCCCGGGTGCTGGTGCTGGCCGGCCTGGCGGTGCTGCTGGCCGCCTACGACTCGGCCATCCTGGTGCTCGGCCTGCCGGGCATCGCGGCCGAGTTCCAGGCGCCGGTCCCCCAGCTCTCCGAGCTCGGCTCGGTGCTCGCCCTGGGCGCCCTGGGCGCGCTGCCCCTGGCAGCGCTGGCCGACGTGGTCGGACGCCGCCGGGTGCTGGCGGTGGCGGTGCTCTGCTTCTCGCTGATCGACATCGCCAGCGCGCTCGCCCCCTCGCTGGGCTGGCTGGCGGGAGCGCGCCTGGTGGGCGTCTGCTTCGAGACCGTGACCGGCGGCGTGGCCACCGCCCTGGTGGTCGAGGAGATGCCCGCCCGCCGTCGGGCCCTGGCGGTCAGCGCCCTCACCCTGGCCGCCGGGCTGGGGATCGGGCTCACGACCGTGGCCTACCCGCTGGTGGCTCCGCACTGGCGGTGGCTTTACTGGGCGGGCGCCAGCGGCGTGGTGGCGGCGCCTGTGATCTGGCTGGCCCTGCCCGATCCCGCGGTCTGGGCGCGGGCCGCACATGCCTCGCGCACCCTGCTGCGCGCCATGGCCGAGCCGCCCTTCCGGGGCCGCCTGACGCTGCTGGTCGTGGTCACCGCGCTGGCCGCGGTCTTCTATGAGCCGGCCGGGCTCTTCGTGGTGCTCTTCGGCAGCCAGTCCCTGCACATGTCCTCGGGCCGGCTGAGCGCGGTGGTGGTGGCGGCGGGCCTGGTGGGCGCGGTCTGCTTCGCCGCCGGGGGCTGGCTGGGCGATCGCTATGGGCGTCGCAGCGTGGGCGTCGCGCTCTCCTTGCTGACCCCCCTGGCCGCCGGCCTCACCTTCGCCACCGCGGCCGCCGCGGTCTACGTGGGCGGCAATATCCTCTGGAGCGCGCTCGCCAGCGCGGCGGCGCCGGTCACCGGCGCCTGGTTCGCGGAGCTGTTCCCGACCCGCGCCCGCGCCACCTCGGAAGCGGTGGTGGCGGTGAGCACGGCGGTGGGGGCGATTGCGGGTCTCCAGCTGGTGGCGCTACTCGACCCCCGGATCGGGCTCGGCCCCGCCGTGGCGCTGGCCGCGGTGGCTGCGCTCGGCGGGGCCGGGTTGTTGCTCTGGTTGCCGGAGACCAAGGGTCTGCCGTTACCGGATTGACCCCACCCCAACCCTCCCCAGAGGGGAGGGGGTTGAGGGGGAACCCTCCCCAGGACTGGGGAGGTACGAGGTTAGGCTGTCGCCGCCACCTCGGCCTTGCGCACGATGGCGACCTCGGCGGTGATGTTGACGTTGTCGGAGACCAGCACGCCGCCTGCCTCCAGCGCCATGTTCCAGTTCAAGTTCCAGTCCTTGCGGTTGAGCCTGCCGCGAGCGGAGAGCCCGACGCGCTCGTTGCCCCAGGGGTCGACGAGCTGGCCCTCGACCTCGACGTCGAGGGTGATGGCGCGGGTGGTCTCGCGGATCGTGAGGTCGCCGACGACGCGGTAGGAGCTCTCGCCGGTCTTCTGGACCTCGGTGCTCTGGAAGGTCATCTCCGGGTACTTCTCAGTGCCGAAGAAGTCGTCCGAGCGCAGGTGCTGGTCGCGGTCCTCGCTACCGGTCCACAGGCTGCCGGTCTTGATCGCGAACTTGCCGACAGCCGAGGTCGGGTCGTCGTCGGGGAGCTCGACGGTGCCGGTGAACTGCTGGAAGGTGCCCCGGACGGTGGTCACCATCATGTGCTTCGCCGAGAACTCGAGCCGGGAGTGGTTGGGGTCGATCGAGTAGGTCTGGGTCATGCTGTGCGCCTCCAAGAGTTGATTGCACAAACAACTACCGGGGCGGCGAGGCTTATATTCCGGCCCGCTTGGGTAGGCTCCCTATTGCGGAAGGGGGGATTGATCCTCTAATGTGGGCGCCGGCCATTGGGCCGCTGGTCCCGGCAGCGGGACCCCCATCTTCTCTCTGCTTCCAACTGGAACTGCCCTTGCACCCGCCCCGCGGCGCGTCACGACCCAGGCCGCTTAACCACTCATGAGCACGCCCAACCCCGGCGACGTCCTACCCCTGTGGGATCCCGAGATCCCCGGCGAGGTCATCCAGTCCGGCCGCCTCGGCATCCGGATCCGGCCTGACACCCCGGCCGCCATCAAGGTGGCCGCGCTGCAGGCGTTGGGCGGCGCCGAGTACCTCCGCCAGATCCTGGAGGCGGCCAAGGAGATCGACGGCACCTACCAGGTCAAGAAGCCCGAGCGGCCGCTCGAGTTCATCGGCCAGGTCGGCGACACCCTGATCACCGGCAAATTGGGCCGCACGCCCCGTGGACTGGCGCTGGAGATCACCGACTTCCAGCAGCTCGACCAGCCGTACGAGATGGAGAAGTCGCGGCTGCGCCTGCGCTGGCAGGAGCTGCAGCTGGTCGAGGAGTGGGACGGCGACCTCGAGGGCTTCACCGCGATCCAGCTGCGCGAGCAGGGCAAGGCCGAGCCGATCCTCGACTCGACCCTGCGCTTCATCGAGCACCTGCGTGACTACCGCGAATCCCTGGCCGAGGCGGCGATCCGCCGCTACGAGGCGACCGAGCAGTGGATCGAGTGCCCCAAGTGCGAGGAGATCTCGCCCACCAGCAATGGCATCCACTGCCCCAACTGCGGCGAGGACATGCGCGGTGGCGAGTACGTGCGCGCGGTGCTCAACCTGGTCGACGGCTCCGACGCCCGCATCTACCGCGGCATCGATTCCCTCACCGTCCGCTCGCCGGGCTTCCCCGAGTACCGCGGCATGTCGCTGGAGCGGATCCAGGGCTCCAGCCTGGTGGTGTCCTTCCGCCGCTACGACCCGCTGCCCGACGAGGGCGTCGTGCTGCCGACGGCCAGCGTCGAGATGTTCGAGGCCCAGCGCTCGGTGATCCGCCAGCTGCAGATCGGCTCACCGCGGACAGGAGCCCTGGCCGCCATGCTGGCCGACCCGGGCTGGCTGGGCTCCCCGCCCCGGCTGCCGCTGGAGGGCAAGAAGGCCCACCACCTGCCCGACCCGAACGAGGAGCAGGCGGAGGCGGTGGCGCGCGTGATGGGCATGCGCCCGGGCCAGCTCTACATGATCCAGGGCCCGCCCGGCACCGGCAAGACGACCGCCATCGTGGAGTCGATCCGGCGCATCCTGGGCCGCCAGAACGACGCCACCATCCTCCTCAGCTCGCACTCCAACGACGCGGTCGACACCGGGCAGGAGCGCCTGCTCGGCTTCAGCCACGTGCGCCAGGCCCGGATCGCCGAGCTGGCCAAGGTCCCGCGCCGGCTGCGCCAGACACTGGTCGAGGGCGATGACCTCGACCCCTACAACCTGGTCGCCGGCACCTGCAACCGGCTCGCCATCGACAGCCGGCTCCGGTTCCGGGTCTTCGACTGGCTGATCCTGGACGAGGCCAACAAGGTCCGCTCCAACGAGGCGCTGGCGCTGATGCCGCTGGCCAAGCGCTGGGTGATGATCGGCGACTTGAACCAGCTGCCGCCGGTCATGGAAGAGGCGGCCATGACCTACGAGATCAAGAGCGACCTCGACGTCCTGGTCCGCGACGGCAGCTTCTACGGGTTCATGTGGGACAAGGTCCCGGACCAGTCGCGGATCATGCTGCCGCGCCAGTACAGGATGCGGGAGCCGATCGGCCGGGTGGTGTCCGATCTCTTCTACGGGGGCAAGCTGATCCACGAGGCGCCGCATCCCCGGATGCCGCTGCCCTGGCCCTTCGACCGCGAGCTGGTGTGGGTCGACACCGGCGCCCAGGACGAGTATCGCGATGCCCAGAAGTCGGTCGCCAACGAGTTCGAGGTGGCCCTCTGCAAGGACATCACGACCATCATTCGCAAGCGCGTGCGCAAGGCCAAGCTGGCCGTGATCGCGATGTACGCATCCCAGGTCAACCGCCTGGTCTCGGCGCTCAAGGGGATCGTGCCGCCTGACGACGTGGAGTCGGTCGACGCCTTCGAGGGCCGCGAGTCGGACGCCGTGATCCTCTCCCTGGTCCGCTCCAACGACCGCGCCGCGATCGGGTTCTTGAACGACCCCAACCGCGTCAACGTCGCCATCTCCCGCGCCAAGAAGCTGCTCGTGATCGTGGGCGACTCCAAGACCGTGATCGGGGGCGCACCCGAGCTCTTCGGGCCGCTCTTCGAGCACGCCAAGGAAGAGGGCCTGGTGGCCGGCGTGGGCGCCGTGGTCACGGCCTGCCAGCGAGTGGGCGTCCGC
>DATCNF010000077.1:0-9100 GCA_036565325.1 Candidatus Dormiibacterota bacterium
CACGCGCACCTTGCCGGCCAGGATCAGGGCCTGGGCCTTCTGGCGCGACTCCACCAGCCCCGCCTCGACCAGCGCCACGTCGACCCTGGTCTTGCGGGTGGGGTCAGCCAAGCGGGATCAGGCCGACCAGGGCGCCCAGCACGGCGCCCACCAGGACCTCGACCGGCGTGTGGCCGAGCAGCTCCCGCAGCCGGTCCTCCTGGATCCCGCGCATCGAGACCAGGTCCTCGACCAGTCGGTTGAGCACCGTGGCCTGGCGTCCGGCCGCGCGGCGCACGCCGGCGGCGTCGTACATGACCACGAACGAAAAGATAAGAGCGATCGCGAAGGGTGCGGAATTGAAGCCGTTAATGCGGCCGATGCCGAACGTGAGGCCCGTCACCAGCGCCGAGTGCGAGCTGGGCATGCCGCCGGTCTCGGCCAGCACGCGCAGGTTGAGGCGCCGCTGGCGGGCCGAGACCAGGGCCACCTTCAGCACCTGGGCGATGCCCCAGGCCAGCAGCGGCGGCAGCAGGTAGCGCCAGGCGTTCACGGCTGTGACCCCCTCCCCCCAGGGGAGGTTTGGGGTGGGGCGTCCGTGTCCAGCTCCTTCATCAGGTCGCGCAGCCGGGCCTGTGCCTCATCGACGAGCCGCGTGGCCTCCTCGTGCGCGGAAACCAGCTCGTCCAGCGGCCCCGAGCCGTCGGCCAATTTCGCGATCACCGTCTCGAGGCGCTCGAGCAGACCGTCCAGGCCGGGGTCAGGAGGAGCGTTCAAGCCCTACCCTCCGCCCTCCCCGCCGAGCGGGGAGGGGACCGTCGAGCCTCGCGAAACACGTCTATTCCACACCGGCCGCGACCTTGCCCAGGACGCCGTTGATGAAGCGGCCCGACTCCTCGCCGGCGAAGGTCTTGGCCAGCTCGATCGACTCGTTGATGGCCGCCTTGACCGGCACCTCGCGATCGATTGCGATCTCATAGACCGCGATCCTCAGGACCACCCGGTCGACCTTGCCCATCTGGTCGAGACGCCAGTGGCTGGAAGCGTCCGAGATCAGCTGGTCCAGGCGTTCGCGATTTCCGAGCACCCCGTCAACAAGTCCCCGAGCGAACTCGGTCACCTCCGGCGTAACCCCGTCCTCGGTGGCGTGGTACTCGAGGACCGCCTGCGCGTCATCCTCCGGCTTGTTCTCGAGCTGGAAGAGCACCTTGAGCGCCAGCTCGCGGGCCTGGTGCCGCCCCTTGGGCAACCTTCTCAGGAAGAAAAGGCGATCGAGGAGACGAAGACGTTGACCTCCGCCACCTCCAGCCCCAGCATCCGCTCCACGGCCTCGACCGCGGTGGCCTGGGCCTGCTCCGCCACGTCGCCGAGCTGGGCTTGGGAGGCCACGCAGAGAAAGAGCTCCAGGTGGATCGCCTTGGTGCCGTCGACCACCACTCGCACGCCGTCGTGGGCAGTCTGGCGCTTGAGCCAGTCGCCGAGGTGGCGCGCCGAGGCGTCGTCCATGCCGGTCACGCCCTCGACCTCACGCGCCGCCATCGCCGCGATGGTGGCGATCACCTCGTTGGCGACCCGGACGCTTCCCTGCGTAGGGGCCTGCTCGATCCCAGCCATCGGAAAAGGCTACACCCGCTCGATGTAGTTCCCGGTCCGCGTGTCCACCTTGAGCACGTCGCCGGTGTTCACGAACAGTGGCACGTTGAGGGTGGCCCCGGTCTCCAGCTTGGCGGGCTTGGTGGCGCCGGAAACCGTGTCGCCGCGCAGCCCCGGATCGGTCTGGGCCACGGCCAGCTCGACTGTGATCGGGAGCTCGACGCCGATCACGCCGTCCTCGTACTTGAGGAGGTTGACCTGCTGCCCCTCCTTCATGAAGGGCAGCGCGTCCGCCAGCATCGGGCCGTTGAGCGCGACCTGGTCGTAGGTGGCGGTGTCCATGAAGTGGTAGATGTCGCCGTCGCTGTACTGGTACTGCGCGGGCACCTTCTCGATCCGCACCACCTTGTACTTGTCGCCGCTGCGAAAGCTCTGCTCGAAGATCGAGCCGTCGCGGATGTTGCGCAGCTTGGCTTTGATCACGGCTCCGGCCCGCGCCAGCTTGATGTGCTCCACGTTGACGACCGTCAGCAGCTTCCCGTCCATCTCGAAGGCCGTGCCGGGCCGGAAGTCATTTGTCTCGATCAATGAGGTACTCCAGTGCCAGTAGGTACCCGGCTGCCCCGAGGCCGGTGATCACGCCCACCGCCGCCGGCGCCGTCACCGAGCGGGTGCGGAACGACCCGTCGTTGCGCGCGTAGAGGTTCGAGAGGTGGACTTCCACCACGGGCGCCGCCAGCGACTTCAGACAATCGTAGAGAGCGACCGAGTAATGGGTGAGCGCGCCCCCGTTGAGAATGATGCCGTCCGCCTCCGGGCCCTCCCGGTGCAGGTATTCGATGATCCTGCCTTCCGCCGGGGATTGGAAGAAGTCGATCTCCACCTCACGCGTCGCCGCCCGCTCGCGCACGAGCCGCTCGATGTCGCCCAGGGTCTGGGTCCCGTAAATGTCCGGCTCGCGCACGCCGAGGCGGTCGAGGTTGGGTCCGTTGACGACCAGGATCCTCACTGCGCCAGGACCTCCCGCACCACCTCTTCGACCACCTCTGACGGCACCCTGTGCCCGACCTCGGCGTGGCCCAATTCTCGCGGCAGCACCCAACCGACGGCGCCGTCGGTTGCCTTCTTGTCGCGCGGGATGGCCGCCAGCACGTCGCCGACCTTGAGCTTCGGCATCCGCCCCGGCAGCCCGTAGGCCGCCAGCAGCTCCTCCTGCTGGGCCACCAGCCCGGCGCTGCAGCGCCCGAGGCGGGCGGCGATCCGGGCCGCTGCGCGCATCCCCTGCGCCACGGCGCGTCCGTGGGAGACCCGGTACCTGGACGCCGTCTCGATCGCGTGCCCGACCGTGTGCCCGTAGTTGAGCACCGCCCGCGGGCCACGCTCGCGCTCGTCGGCGGCCACCACCTTGGCCTTGGCGGCGACGCAGGCGTCGACCACCGGCTCCAGGGCCTCGGGGTCGCGAGCCCGCAGGCGCTCCACGTCGGCGATCAGGGTCAGGGCCAGCTTGGGGTCGAGCGTGATCGCGTACTTCACGATCTCGGCGTAGGCGCCCAGGTAGTCATCCTGGGGCAGGGTACCCAGCGTGGCCAGGTCGGCCACCACCGCGACCGGCTGCCAGAAGGCGCCGACCGCGTTTTTGGCGAGCTCGGTGTTGATCCCGGTCTTGCCGCCGACCGCCGAGTCGACCATCGCCAGCAGCGTGGTCGGCACCTGCAGCAGGCGCACCCCGCGCAGCCAGATGGCGGCCGCGAAGCCGGCCACGTCGCCGACCGTCCCGCCGCCCAGGGCGACCACGAACCCGGCGCGATCCAGGCGATGCTTCTCCAGCATCGCCAGCAGCAGCCGGAGCTGGTCGAACGACTTGGCGGCCTCGCCCGCGGGCAGCGTCACGGTCTCGGTGTGGATGCCGGCGCCGGTCAGGCCCTGCGCGAAAGAGTCGCCCCAGAGCGGCCCCACGTGGTCGTCGGTGACCAGTACGGCGCGCCCGGCACCCAGCTCGCGCAGCACCCGCGGCGCGTCCAGCATCGCCCCCTGGCCGACGAGGACCGGGTAGGCGCCGCCCGGGGTGCGGACCTCTACGCGGCCCACAGGCGCCGCACCTCCGCCACCACGTCGGTCAGAGGCCGGCCGGCATCGACGCGGTGCGCGGCCTCGCTGTAGCGGCGGCGCCGGGATTCGAGGAGCTCCTCGATCTCCGAGCGCGAGCGGCCCCGCAGCAGCGGACGGGTGATCCCGCCCGACCGCTCCAGGAGGGCGTCCAGCGGGGCATCCAGCCAGACCGTGCGCGCGCGCTCCGTTACCAGCCGCCAGGAGGCGTCATCGATCACGGCGCCGCCGCCCAGCGCCAGCACCACGCCGGGATCGACCAGGTCGCGCAGGAGGCGTGCCTCAACCTCGCGGAAGGCGGCCTCACCCCGCCGCTCGAAGAAGCTCGCGATGGTCATCCCCACGCTCATCTCGATCACGTCGTCCAGGTCCCGGAAGGGCGCGCCCTCGCCCTCCGCCACCAGCCGGCCGACGGTTGACTTGCCCGCACCCATGAATCCGAGGAGCGCGAGGGCAGGTCTATCTCGGGGTCCCCGCAAAATCGCAGATTTTGTGGGGTGAGTCGACTTGCCGGCTCCCATGAACCCGAGCAGGGCCAGCGCCGGACGTGTCAATGGGAACGGTCAGACGCTGGGCTGGGCTGAGGGACCGCGCCGCAGCCGCTCTGACTCCATGAAGACCTGGTCCCTGAAGCTCTCCGGGGCGGGGACGTGGTCGAGCCGCTCGGCGCCCGCGGCCCCGGCAGCGTCGATCTCGACCGTGCCGTAGCCGAGTATCCGCCCGGCCACCGAGCGGCGCGTGGAGACGTCCTGGACGCGGTCGATGGGGATCACCTTGCTGGAGCGGCTGAAGACGCCGGAATCGAGGATCACCCGCTGGTCGGTGACGGTGAAGGCGGTCGCCGACCAGCGGACCCAGGTCACGATCGCCCAGATCCCCAGCACGGCGAAGGCGAGCAGCGTGACGATCAGCTTGAGGTCGCTCGAGAGCCCGTTCTTCAGGAGCAGGTCGAGCAGCAGGGCGAGCACGACCAGGGCGACCGGCAGCGTCAGCGCCTTCACGGGCATCACCCAGTGCTGGTGGCGCTTGATCACGATCTTCTCATCGGGCAGCAGGTTGGGCACGACCGCCGAAGTCTAGTCGCCACCGGCAACTCTCAGCCTTGCTGGAGGAGGCCGATCAGGGCCCCCGCGCAGAGGTAAGGACCGTAGGCGATGGTGTCCTTCAGACCCTTGACCCGGATGGCCATCAGGAAGATCGAAACCACACCGGCCAGCAGGACCCCCACCAGCAGCGCGCTGAGCGTCCCCGAGAACCCGAGCACCAGGCCGATGAAGATCGCCAGCTTGACGTCGCCGATCCCCAGCACCTCGCCCCTGAATACCAGGCCGCCGACCACCGCCAGGAGCAGGAAGGCGGCTCCCGCCGCCACGCCCGCGATGGCGGCCTGCTTCCAGCCCAGGTGCGGCGTGAAGATGCTGAGCACCAGCGCTACCACGTAGGCCGGGAACATCAGCCGGTCCAGGATCAGCCGGTGCTCGAGGTCGAAAAAGATCACCTGCACCAGCAGCGCGACCCAGAGACTCGTGATCAGCAGCAGGGGCGTGGCGCCGAAGCGCCAGCCGAAGACCGCGAAAAGGACCGCGGTCATGGCCACGGGTCCCCACACCTGCCAGGGCTGGAAGCCCGGCTCCAGCTCCTCGCGGCGGGCCAGCCACACCGACAGCCGCCGGACGCCGAAGCCGACGGCCGCCCCCACCGGCAGCCAACCGCCGGCGACCAGGTAGCTGCTCACGTCTCGAGCGCCGCGGTCATGGCCCGCACGGGAGCCGGCCGGCCGGTCCAGGCGGTGAACGCCGCCGCGCCCTGGGCGACCAGGATGCTCCAGCCGTCGACGCAGGGCCGGACGAGCCGGGCGGCCAGCCTGGTCAGCGGCGTCCCTCCCTTGACGTAGACGAGGTCGATCACCGCCCCCCGCGGCTCCAGGCCCTCCGGCAGCGCGCTCTCCCCGTGGCGGCCGAGGGGCGTGGCGTTGACGACCAGGTCGGCCGCCGCCGCCAGCGCGTGCCAGGCCGGGTCGTCCCAGGCCAGGACCGGGGCCAGGGGGCCGGCGGCCCCGGGCCGGCGGGCCACGTAGGTGACGCTTGCGCCGCGCAGGGCGGCGGCGACCGCGCGGGCCGACCCGCCCGCGCCGAGCACCACCGCCGAAGCGCCCAGGGGGCCGACGCCGACCGCCGCCAGTGCCGACCGGACGCCGACCACGTCGGTGTTGGTGCCGATCAACTCGGGCCCGCGGCACGCGATGCAGTTGACCGCCCCCACCTCGCGGGCCTCGCCTTCCACCTGGTCGAGAAGATCCATGACCCGCACCTTGTGGGGAATGGTGACGTTGGCGCCGGCGTGGTCGCCGTCACGCAGTCGACCAACGGCCTCGGCCAGTTGTTCAGGGGGCACGTCGCAGATCTGGTAGTCCCAGCCCTGCAGCCCGGCTGCAGCGAAGGCGGCGCGCTGCATGGCAGGGCTCGCGGAGTAGGAGACCTGGTGGCCGAGGAGGAGGACTTTCAGGGGGTTCTCGCCGGGAACCCCCTAACCGCCTGACACGCCGTACTTGGACATGTCGGCGTCGAACTCGGCCTGGGTCTTCTCGAAGTGGGTGACGCCGGCCTTGTCCGTGAAGAAGAACAGGTAATCGCCCTGCTCGGGGCCGGCGCAGGCCTGGATCGCGTTGGCGACCGGGTTGCCGACGGGGCCCGGCGGCAGGCCGAAATGGGTCCGCGTGTTGTAGGGCGAATTGACCTTCAGGTCGTCCACGGTGAGGGGCTTGTTGTACTCGCCTATGGCGTACTCGACGGTGGCGTCGCTGCCCAGCGGAATCGTGCCTGCCAGCCGGTTGTAGAAGACCTCGCAGACCCGCGGCTTCTCAGGGGCCTTGTTCACCTCGAGATCGACGATGGAGGCCATGGTCACCAGCTGGTCCAGCGTCATGGCCTGCCGGGCGGCGGTCTTCTGCCCGATCGCCTGCGTCAGGTCGGGCGTCGCCAGCTTGGCGAAGGCGTCCAGCTGCGCCTTGACCAGGTCGTGAGCGGTGGCTCCGTGGTTCAAAAGGTAGGTGTCGGGATAGAGGTAGCCCTCCAGGAGCGGGTTGCGCCCCGCGGGCACCCCGGCCAGGAATGGGTACAGGCCCTTCCAGGCCGGGTCGTTGGCGGCGTCGATGTAGTCCTGGGCTTTGGCGAAGCCCGCCTTCTCCAGCGCCTGGCCCACGAACTTGACGGGCAGCGCCTCCGGCACCCTGACCGCCAGCTGGTTGGTGCGGCCGCGCTGGAGAGCGTCGACGATCTGCGGGATGTTCATCTTGCGGTTGAGCACGAAGTCCCCCGCCTGGAGGTCGCCGCGCGTGCCACTCAGCTTGAGGTAGAGATTGAAGAAGTCCTGGCTGCGGATCAGGCGCTTGTCCTGGAGGTCGGCGCCGATCTGGGACGGGGACTCCCCGGTCTGGACCGTGAAGTTGACCGGGTCCGACTGGCTCGAGACCGGGGTGTAGATCTCGTAGTTGTAGTAGTCCACGCCGCGGCTGGCGCCGAATCCGCAGCCGGCCACCAGGACCAGCAGGACCAGCAGCTTCTTCACTCGGCTTCCAGCTCCCCCATGACGCGGTCGAACTCCTCATCCTCGACAGTCTCCAGGCCACCAGGGGACTCCTTGAGGAGGAGCACCATGTCCGGCTCGTCGGCAGCCTCGACCAGGTAGTAGGTGACGCCGTCGACGTCGAACGCGTCGTGGAGGCGGAAGCTCCGCTCGACGCCCGACTCGTCGATGAGCGTTATCTCCTGGCTTGCATCATCCACGCCGGCCGGCCTCCGATTGCAACCATCCCTCGAGGATGATGGCCGCCGCCACGCCGTGGGAAAGCTCTTTGCGGCGGGCCCGGCGCACCCCGCCGCCGATGAGGGCCCGCTCCGCTGCCACGCTGGAGAGGCGCTCGTCGACCAGGTCCACGGGGAGCCGGGTCGCCTTCTGCAGCTGCTGGGCCAGCAAGCGCGCGGCGCGCCCGGCCTCGCCCAGGCTGCCGTCCATGTTGCGTGGCAGGCCCACGATCAGGCGCGCTGCCTCGTGCTCGCGAGCGGCCGCGGCCAGCCGCTCCACCAAGGTCTCACCCGGCGCCGCGGGCAGCGGCGCCAGCGGTGTCGCGACCGTGCCGGTGGGGTCCGACAGGGCGAGGCCGACGTGCTTGGTCCCGGGGTCGACCGCCAGGACCCGGCTCAAGCCCTAACCGGTCGACGGCGGTGTCGTCGCCGGGACCTGCTGCACCACGTAGCGCACGGTGATCCGGGAGGACTGCAGCGGCATCAGCGGCAACTTGAAGGGAGACTCCTTGATGTCCACCGACTTGACGGGCAGCCGGCCCAGGTCGGACTTGGCGGTGCTGAGCGTGCGCCCGACCAGCCTGGACTTGACCTGCTCGAAGTCGATCCGTGGCGCCAGGAACGCGCTGGCCGAGCCCATGAACGTGAGGTGACCGCCGGCGCTGGCATTGGTCACCGCGTACGTGGTCTTGATCGGGTTGTCGGTCAGCTGCTCGTTGGCCGGCATCTTCTTCACCAGCAGGTCCGAGAACGCCTTGTTCACGTCAGCGGGCAGGTAGTAGTCGCCCTCACCGGAGAGCTTCATGGTGGCGTTGAAGCCGCCGGCCTCGTCGCCCACCTTGTGGTCGAGGGCGAAGTCGGCCGGTTGGAACAGGACCTGGTCGCTGAGTTTTTCCCCGTTCTGCGCCTGCTTGTTGAGGTCGTCTCCGATCTGCTTGCGCAGCTGGGCCTCGAGAGAGGAGCGCGCGGTCTCCACGTCGGGGGTCTGGATCACGGTCTTCTTCTGCTCGTCGGCGCCGCCGCTGGTGTCGCTTGGATTGGTGGCGGTCAGGCATGCCAACACGCCTGGATCAGCGTTCGCGACCTGAGTGATTGAGCCCGCAGGGACGTTGCCGCCAACACCTGGAGCGGTGGCCACGATGCTCACACTCCCGCTGCTGTTGGCCCCGATCGTGACGCCATCGGGGTAAGAGGGGATGCCCGTCGCGGCGAATTGCGCCACGCCAGGAGCGTTCAGCCGCTGGCCGTTGCTGATGGTGATCTTCGAGCTCTTGCAATGGTTGGTGAAGCTCTCAGTCCCGGTGGCCACCGTCCCCGGGATCGTCTTGACCCCCGTGGCCTTGAAGCCGCCGGTGGCCTGCTGGGCGTCGGTCTGAGTCCGCACTTTGACCGGGCCGGAGCCGGCCACCGCGTCCACCTGCAGGTTGTCCTGCTTGAAGGCCACCGCGTCGACGGTCAGGGTCACGCTGGCCGAGGGCACGTAGAGCGCCATCAGGACGATCCCCACCACCAGCATCAGGCCGGTGCCCACGTAGAGCAGAAAACGCCCAGGCTTGACCTCGGTGGCGACCCGCGACGGCAGCTTGCTGCGGGCGGCCATGGCGACCCGTGGGAGTGCC
>DATCNF010000078.1:0-4283 GCA_036565325.1 Candidatus Dormiibacterota bacterium
GGCCCGGTCGATGGCCCTCACCACCAGCGGCTCCGTGTCCGGATTGGGGACCAGGACATCGGGCGTGACCTCGAAGTCCAGCTTCATGAACTCTTTGCGCCCGACCAGGTAGGCCACCGGCTCGCCCTTGGCCCGCCGCGCCACCAGCGCCCGGTAGGGCTCCAGCTCGGCGTCGGCCAGGGGCCGCTCGAACTGGAGGTAGAGGTCCAGGCGGCGCAGTCCCAGCGTGTGTGCCATCAGCAGCTCGGCGTCCAGGCGGGGGGAGCTCGAGCCGTGCTCCCCGAGGTACCCGGTCGCCCGCCGGAGCACCTCCAGCAGGGTCAATCCTCGGTGGACTCCAGCAGGCGCTGGCGTTCGGCCGCGGCCAGGGCCGCGATCAGCTCGTCGAGCTCGCCCTGCATGATGCGGTCCAGCTTGTAGAGGGTGAGGTCGATGCGGTGGTCGGTGACCCGGTTCTCCTTGAAGTGGTAGGTGCGGATCTTCTCGGAACGGTTGCCCGACTTGACCATCGACTGCCGGGTCGCCGACTGCGCGGCCTGCTGCTCGGCGAGCTTGCGCTCGTAGAGGCGGGTGCGCAGGACGCGGAGGGCCTTCTCCTTGTTCTTGAGCTGCGACTTCTCGTCCTGGATCGAGACCACCATCCCGGTCGGCAGGTGGGTGATCCGGATCGCGGAGTAGGTGGTGTTGACGGACTGGCCGCCGGGCCCGGTCGACGTCGAGGTCTCGATCTTGATGTCCTTGTCCGGCAGCTCGACCTCGACCGGGTCGGCCTCCGGCATCACGGTCACGGTCGCCGCCGAGGTGTGCATGCGGCCCTGCGACTCGGTCGCCGGCACCCGCTGCACGCGGTGGACGCCGCCCTCGTACTTGAGCTGCGAGTAGGCGCCCTGCCCGTGGACCTCAAACGACACCTTGTCGTAGCCCCCGATCCCGTTCTCCTGGAGCTCGATGATCTCGACCTTCCAGCGCTTCGACTCCACCCAGCGCTGGTACATCCGGAAGAGGTCGGCGGCGAAGAGCGCCGCTTCCGCCCCGCCCTCGGCCCCCTGGATCTCGACCACCACGTCCCGGTCGTCGTTGGGGTCCTTGGGCAGCAGCAGCGTCTTGAGCTCCTCTTCGAGCTCGGCCATCCGCTGCTCGGCGTTCTTCTCCTCCGCGCGCAGGAACTCCTGCATCTGGGAGTCCTTCTCCGAGCGCAGCATCTCGCGCGCGTCGGTCAGCTGCCGCTGGGCGGTCAGGTACCGCTCGTAGGCGTCGATCAGGGGCTCGAGAGCCCGCAGCTCGCGTCCCAGCGAGGCCAGCTTGTGATGGTCGCTGACCACCTCCGGCCGCCCCATCTCCTCCTGGATCTGGCGGCGGCGGCGGGCCAGCGCCTCCAGCCGGTCGATCAAGCCGCCGCTCGTTCCTCGCCCTGGCGGGCCGCGTTGAAGGCGGCGATGGCCACCTCCAGCTGCTCGGCGTCGGGCTCCCGGGTCGTCAGCTTCTGCGTCGCCAGCACGGGCCAGAGCATGACCTTGACGACCGGGTTCTTCTGGTGGCGCGCCATGAACCGGATCCATTCGAAGCCGATGCCGGCGATCACCGGGACGCCCAGGATCCGTGAGACCACGAGCCAGAAGAAGTTGGGATGGAACACCGCCACCGCCGAGAACACGACCAGGCTCACCACCAGCACGACGACCAAAAAGCCGGTGCCGCAGCGGGGGTGGAGAAGGCTGGCGCGCTTGACGTTGACCACCTCGAGGGGCCAATCCGCCTCGAAGGCGTTGATCGTCTTGTGCTCGGCGCCGTGGTACTGGAAGACGCGCCGGACGTCGGGCAGCAGGGCGATCAGGACCAGGTAGCCGAGCACCAGCGCGCCCCGGATAACGCCCTCCAGGAGCACGAACTGGAAGCTGTTGGTCCTGTGCACCGCGAAGCTGCTGATCAGCAGCGGGAGGCCGATGAAGAGCAGCAGGCTGCCGGCCACGGCCGCCCCCATCGAGATCATGATCTCGCGCTTGCCGATCTCCAGGTCCTGGCCGCTGGCGTTCATGTTGGCCGACCAGATCAGGGACTTCATGCCCAGGTGCAGCTGCTCGACGAGCAGCGCCAGGCCGCGAATGAAGGGCAGCTTCCAGAAGCGGTGGTTGTAGATGGGCGCGGTGAGCTCGCCGCGCTCGACCACGATCTCCTTGGTGCGCGGCAGACGCACGGCCACCGCATAGTGCTGGCGGCCGCGCATCATGACGCCCTCGATCACCGCCTGTCCGCCGTAGAAGAATTTCTCTTTGGCGGGCGTTTGGGGCTCTGGGGTGGGAGCCTCCTCGGGAAGAGGCAGCGGCTTAGTTAGCGCCGGACTTGGCCGCGCGCTTCCTGAACCGCTCCACCTGGCCGCCGGTGTCCACGATCCGCTGCTGGCCCGTGTAGAAGGGATGGCAGACGGAGCAGATCTCGGTCTTGAGCTCCTTTTGCGTCGAGCCGGTGGTGAAGGTGTTGCCGCACACGCAGGTCACCACGGCGTCCTCGTAGAAGGTGGGATGGATTTGTGCTTTCACGGTTATTAGAACCTCGGGTCCGAACGAGGCATTCTACCCAAGGGTCCGCGGCCCCAGCGCATACAGGGCCTGCATGACGCCGAAGCCCTGGATCGCCACCAGCGCCAGCCAGGCCAGCCCCATCAGGATCCGCCCCTCGACCGGCACCGACCGGTAGTAGGGCGACTTGTCGTTTCGGAAGCGCTCGATCATGGCCGGGATCCCGAACAGCAGCAGGATGATCAGGAGCCCGCTGAAGACGGTGTGGAAGAAGAAGACGGCCACGCCCAGCATCAGAAGGCCCACCACCTGGAACCACTTGGAGGCCGCCGCCAGCACCCAGGCGCCGTCCAGCATCCCGAACGGGATCATGTTGAAGAGGTTGATCGCAAAGCCGATGAAGGCCCAGAAGGCCAGCCACTTGAAGCCGGTGGCCCCGAACAGGACCAGGGCGGCGATCGAGGCCAGGGTGCCCGCGACCGGGCCCGCGATGCCGATCTCGGCCTGGTGGAGGGCGTCGGAGGGGTGGGAGCGCTGGAAGATGGCGGCGCCAAAGAACGGGATGAAGAGAGGCGCCGTGGCCTGCATCCCCTGGCGGCGGATCTCCACCACGTGGCCCATCTCGTGCAGCAGGATCATGATCACGAGCCCTGCAGCCCCGACAGGACCGTAGAACAGGGCGTAGAAGCCGAAGCTGATGACCATGGTGGCCAGCGTCTTGAAGGCGCCGAACTTGAGCAGGAAGAGGCCGCCGAACTTGATGAAGGTCCAGACCGCCAGGGCGGCGCTGATGAGGGCGCCGCCGATCCCGTTCCGCTGCCGGTTGGGGCGCACGGGCGCGACCGGCTGGTAGTACTGCTGGAAGGGCTGATAGCCCTCCGGTGGCGGTGGCGGCGGCGGTGGACCCTGCGGGTGCCCGCCCCACGGCTCTTCGGGGGTTTCGGGGCGGGGTGAGCTCATGATTCTCACCCCGTTATACCCCGGCTAAGACCTCCCCATTCATTGGGGAGGTGCCGCCGCAGGCGGCGGTGGGGACGGGGTCAGCCCCGGCTGAGGTGTGAGGTGTGAGGTGTGACATCGTCCCCTCCCCCTCGCTTCGCGAGGGACCTCCCCGGCGAGCGGGGACGTTTTCTCTCTACCCCGGCTCCCCCACCCGGTGGTGCCGGGTCGCGATGCTGCGCACCGTGGCCCGGCGCGTCGACATGGTCAGCGAATGGGTCTCGGCGTGGGTGGCCCCGAACCAGACCCCTTTCAGCAGCTGGCCGCCCGTGATCCCCGTGATCGCCACCGCCAGGTCGGCCGGGGCCAGGTCCGTGACCCCGTACTTGTGCTCCAGCTCGTCGCCGGCCAGCATTCGCTCCTCGTCGTTGCGCGGCCAGAGCCGGGCTTGCACGTCGCCGCCCAGGCAGCGCACCGCGGCGGCGGCGATCAGCGTCTCCTGGAGGCCGCCGATGCCCACCATGGCGTCGACCCCGGAGTTGGGAGCCGCCGCCAGGACGGCGCCCGCGATCTCGCCCTCCTCCAGCGTCAGGACCCGGGCGCCCGCGGCCCGCACCTCTTCCAGGATGTCGTGGTGGCGCGGGCGGTCCAGCACCGCCACCACCAGGTCGGAGACGCGCGCGTCGCGCGCGAAGGCGATCCGGCGCAGGTTGTCGGTCAGGCTGTCGTCGAGGTCGATGGCGCCCCGGGCCGAGGCCCCGACCACGATCTTCTCGACGTACCAGACGGCGGGCAGGCTGGGGAAGGTGTCGGCCTCCACCGCGGCCA
>DATCNF010000079.1:0-5226 GCA_036565325.1 Candidatus Dormiibacterota bacterium
GGGGACCATCTGTGCGAGCGAGCGTCGCCGCCGCACGGCTGGCCGCACAGGCGGTGCGGCCCTCGCTGCCCAGCGAGCTCTACGAGGCGGTCAACGCACTGCACTGGCGGGTCCAGGAGCAGGCCTGGGAGCGCGACCTCCACGGGTACCTGACGGACGTCCAGATGACGGTGCACCTGGTGGATGCCCTGCTCGAGGACGCCATGAGCCACGACCAGGCGCGGGATTTCGTTCGTCTCGGCAAGTTCCTGGAGCGCGCCGACAACGTGGTCGCGCTGGTGGTGCGCAAGGCGGTGGAGCTGGCGGAGGCGCCCGAGGACGCGCTGGAGTGGACCGCGGTCCTCAAATGCTGCTTCTCCTTCGAGTCCTATCGCGCCCACTACTCGGCCCCGGTCGCTCCCCAGCAGGTGATCGGCTTCCTGCTCCTCGACCGCGACCTGCCGCGCTCGGCCCGCTTCTCGGTGAGCCAGGTCCTGGAGGCGGTGGGCCGGATCGACGAGGGCGCCAGGACCCGGCCGCGCCGCCTGCTGGCGCGCCTTAACACGCTCTTCGAGGAGGCTGACGCGGCGGAGGTCGCCCGCCGGCCGCGCGATTTCGAAGCCGAGTACCGCGCGCTGCGGCCCCGGCTGGAGAGCGCACTGGGCGCCACCTACTTCCGGCCCAGCCGGGTCGCCTCCTCAGTTCCTGGCGAGGGCGGTGGCCGGGTGCCCCAGCAGCAGCAATGACCCGCTTCGAGATCACCCACGAGACCCGCTTCGAGTACACGGAGCCGATCGCCGAAACCATCATGGAGATGCGCCTGCGCCCGCTGGACGGGGGCGGTCAGCGCTGCCTCGAGTTCCATCTCGAGATCGAGCCGCGGGTACGCCTGCGGTCGTATCGGGACGGCTACGGCAACCACGTCCACTACTTCAACCTCCTGCGCGCCCACCCGCGTCTGCGCGTGCGTAGCCGCTCGCTGGTCGAGACCGGGCTCCGGGCGCGGCGCGAGCCCGACGGCGAGGCCCTGGTGCTGGACTTCCTGCGCTCCCGGCCGCCGGCCGGCGACGTGCCGGGCGTGCGCGCCCTGGCTGCGGCTCACCCGCCCGGCAGCGCGGAGCCGGCCGCGGTGGAGTCGGCGCTGGACGGCCTGGCACTGGCCATCAGCCGGGACTTCGTCTACGACCCCGCGGTGACCACCGTCTACAGCGCGGTCGAGGAGGTGCTGGAGCTGCGGGCGGGTGTCTGCCAGGACTTCGCCCACCTCTTCATCGCGGCCGCGCGCGCCATGGGCGTGCCCGCCCGCTACGTGAGCGGCTACATCTACGTGCCCGGCGCGGGCGGCGTCACCGAAGGCGCCTCCCATGCCTGGGCGGAGGCCTGGGTGAGCGGGAAGGGCTGGCTGGGCTACGACGCCACCCATCCCATTCGCGCCGGCGCCAACCACGTGCGGGTGGCCGTCGGCCGCGATTACCGCGATGCCGCCCCCACGCGCGGCGTTTACGTGGGTTCGGCGACCGGGACCATGGAGGTAAGCGTCCGCACCCGGCAGGGCTGACTCAGGCGGGTCGGAGGTGCTCGGAGACCGCGGCCAGCAGGTCGGGGATCTGATAGGGCTTGCTGAGGAAGCCGTCACAACCGGCATCTCGCGTCCGCTCCCGATCGCGCTCCATGGCGTGCGCGGTGAGGGCGACGACGGGCAGATCGGGCTGGTCCAGTTTGATCAGCCGGGTCGCCTCCAGGCCGTCCATCTCCGGCAGCGACACGTCCATCAGCACCAGGTCGGGCCGGCCGCTGCCCGCCAGCTCCACGGCGACGCGCCCGTCGCCGGCCAGCAGCACCTGGTAGCCGTGCCGCTCCAGGATCTTCCGCCCCAGCGTCTGCAGGCGCGCGTCATCTTCCACGAGGAGGACCCGGATGGGGGCGTCAGCTGGCATGGCTCAATTCCGGTTCGTGGCTCCAGTTGATGGTCTGGCGGAGGGTGGCGCAGATGTCGGCGGGCTGCGCCTGGGCCTTGCTGATGAAGCGCTCGACATTGCCGCGCAGCGTCTCCACCTCGGCGGGGTCGAGATCGTGCGCGCTCAGGACGATGATCGGCACTCGCCGCATCGCGTCCTGCCCGCGCAGGCGGGCCACCAGCTCGAAGCCGTTCATCTCGGGCATCATGAAGTCGACGCAGACCGCGTCCGGCAGCTTCCGCTGCACCTCCGCCAGGGCCTGCTCGCCGGTCGCCACCGTGCGCACGCTGGCGCCGGCCGCCACCAGGGCGCGCCGGAACATCTCGCGCGCCGAGTGCTCGTCGTCCACGCAGAGCACATCGGCGCCCTCCAGGTGCCCGATCGCGCCTTTGACGGCGTCGACCAGGTCGCGCTGCCGGTAGGGCTTGGCCAGGAAGGCACGGGCCCCCATCTCGAGCGCGACCTCGCGGCCTTCCAGGATCCTGACCATGACGATCGGGATGTCGGCGGTCGCGGGATTGCTCTTGAGCTCGTTGAGGACCCGCCAGCCGTCCACGCCGGGCATCAGCAGATCCAGGGTGATGGCAGCGGGGTGCAGCTCCCGGGCCAGGCTGAGAGCGCCGTCGGCGGCCCCTGCCTCCACGGTCTTGAAGCCGCTCTTCTCGAGGCGGCGCACGATCACGCGCCGGGTCGCCGCCCTCTCGTCCACGACCAGCACCAGGTCCCGGGTCTGGGCGGGCAGGGCCAGCACCGGGGCACTCGCTGCGGGCCTCAGGGTGCCGCTGCTCGGCAGGGCCTTGGGCAGCGAGAACCAGAACGTGGTGCCCTTGCCGACCACCGACTCGAGCCCGATGGCGCCGCCCTGCAGCTCCACCAGCTTCTTGGCGATGGCCAGGCCCAGGCCGGTGCCGCCGTACTTGCGAGTGGTCCCCGCCTCGGCCTGCCGGAACTCCTCGAAGACGATCTGCTGAGCCTCCGGGGGGATGCCGATCCCGGAGTCGCTGACCAGGACACGGACCTGTTCGCCCGCATCCTCGCAGCGCACGGTGACGCCGCCCCGGCCGGTGAACTTGATCGCGTTGGACAGCAGGTTGGTCACCACCTGCCGGATCCGCAGCGGGTCGCCGGTCACGGTGAGGTCGGCGGGCACCTCGGTCTCCAGCCGCAGCCCCTTGGCCGCCGCCAGTGGGTGCATGGTCGCCGCCACCGCGCTCACCACCTCGGCGAGCTTCACCTCGCCCAGGTCGAGGGTCATCTTGCCGGCCTCGATCTTGGCCAGGTCGAGGATCTCGTTGATCAGCTCCAGCAGCGAGTTGCCGCTGCTGTGGATCTGGCCGATGTCCTCGCGCTGCTCAGCGTTGAGATCGCCGTCGATGCCCTCCAGCAGGAGGTCAGCGAAGCCGATCACCGCGGACAGCGGCGTCCGCAGCTCGTGGCTCATGCTGGACAGGAACTCCGACTTCAGGCGGTTGGCCTCGTTCAGCTGCTCGTGCTGCTCGCGCAGCTCGGAAAGGAGCCCGTCCCGCTCGCGGTCGTAGCGATCCGATTGGAGGGCGGTCACCGCGTGCTGCGAGAGTTGCCACAGCAGGGCTCGCTCCTCGGCGTCGAGGCGAGTTCCGATACCCTCCCCGGCCACCGCCAGGGCGCCCAGCGCCTGGTCGCCGGCGACCAGGGGGATCGCCACCAGGTCGTTGCCCACGATCAGCTGCCGCTGCTCGATGGCGGCCGCGACCGGTCCGTTGGGGGCGGCCGCGGTGGCTGCCAGCACACGGTCGTGGGAGGGCATCATCGGCGCCGGCTGGCCGCCGCCCTCCGGGACCACCAGCAGGCTGGCCGCACGGCCGCCGGCCAGCTCGCGCGCCACCTCGACGATCTCCACGTAGGCCTCCCCGCCGCGGCGGGCGTGGACGGTGCGGGCGGCCTCGTCGATCCGCCGCAGCCAGTGCACCCGGCCCGTAAGGGACTCGGCCTCGCGCGCCACTTTCAGGCCGCGCTCCTGCAGGCGGCGCACGAAAAGCAGCCCGCCGAAGAGCACCACGATCAACGCGCCGGTAATCAGCATCACCGTCCAGCGCAGCCCGTCGATGCGGGCCAGCGCCTCGGCTTGGGGAACGTCGGCGATCACGGTCCAGCCGACGGTGCCGACGGGCGCGTAGGCGGAGTAGACCGGCCGGCCCTGGGCAGTGGTGCTGACGACTCCAGAGTGGCCACGCTGGGACGCCTGCACACGCGGATCCTGGTCCAGTCGGCCGCTGTTGCCTGCCGCCAGCACCACCTCGCCCTCGGGATCCACGATCGTGAGGTCCATGCCCAGCGCCCGCGTGTACACGAGGGCCACATCGAGCATGGCCTCTACGTCATAGGCGCCGGCGAGCACTGCAACCTGGTGATTGGCTACGAACACCGGGACCGCGACCCAGACCAGCCAATGGCCGCCGGCGTCCCGGTCGGGGTCGCTTATGTACGGCTGGCCGCCGGTCGCCACCGCCGGAAACCACACCGAGGCGGAGAGGTCGCGCCCGCGGTAAACGCCGCCGGCGCTGTCGGTGATCTCCACGCCCCTGGCATCCGCGAGCACGGCCTGCTTCCAGCCGGCGTAGTACTGCGGCAGGGCAGATAGCTCGCTGGTCAGGTGGTCGAAGCTGGAAGGCTCACCACTGGGTCCCAACTGACCTGCGATCTGGGACTGCGCGAACTCGTCGAGGGCGGCCGTGGAATCATCGAGGTGGTCGGTGACCACCACCGCGGTCACGGCGGCGGTGATGTAGGCGCCCTTCTTGGCCTCGTCCTGGACAGCCGTGGTGGACAGCGAGAGGGTGAGATAGCCGAGCACGAGAAGGGGCACGGCGGCCAGCCCGAACACGGCGAGCAGGACGCCGATTCGGCGGGGATCCATCTATCGCTCCACCTTGGGCAGCGATGCGGTCTACCCGGCATCGGATCGGCGTCAGGCAGCCATCAATCCCCCTGGCTTCAGGGACTCGGGGAGGGATGCGACATGCCGCTGGCGATGAAGATCCCCAGGAAGATCAGCATGATCAGTGCGTACACGGCGCCCAGACCGGTGGCCACCATGCCCACGATCCAGCCCGCCATCGCCATGCCACCACCGCCCAGCGCACCTCCGCTGGCCCGGATCCGGCGCTGGGAGGAGAGGCCCAGGAAGATCGCGATCGGGCCCAGGATGACCGCCAGCACCCCGTAGCCGCAGACGCCGACGGCGGCCACGATCGAGACCACGAGCGCGGCGATCGCGCGCCCGTCGGTGGGGGGCGACGCCGTGTAGCCG
>DATCNF010000080.1:0-4435 GCA_036565325.1 Candidatus Dormiibacterota bacterium
CGCAGGACGCCGCCGACGCGGTCATGCTCTCGATCGCGGAGCTCCTGCCGGAGTCGATGCGCGGCAAGTTCTCGGACCTGGAGGGGGTGCGCGCCCGGGTCGGGCACTTACGGATGTACGGGGCTGACGATGTCCCCCTCCCCCTTGCTGCGCAAGGGACCTCCCCGCCAAGCGGGGAGGAGTCGCCTGTTTAGCTGGCTGGGGGTTGTGCCCAGTCCTCGCTGTCTATGCCGCCCAGGGCGGCGTTGAAGCAGGCGTCGTACGCCTCCTGGAGCGTGGTCGGGTTGAGCGCGGGCGCCTGCTGGCGGTAGGCGGCGAAGTCGACCAGGCGGGCGATGATCATGCGCGGGTGTGAGCCGCGCAGTGGCCTCTTGTCCCGGGTGTACAGGTTGAGCAGGAAGGGCACCGCCTGGGGCACCCAGGGCAGCTTGTTCTTGCCGCACTCGAACTGGAGGATCTTGGTGTAGGACTCGGGCGTCGGGTTGGTGACCCCGATCTTGTAGGCCATGCGGCGCAGGAACGCCTCGTCGACCAGCGAAGAGGGCGAGAGGTTGGTCGAGAAGACCACCTGGCAGAGGAACGGCAGCTCGATCTTGCGGCCCGAGGCGGAGAGGTCGAGGTAGTCGACCTTCTTCTCCATCGGCACGATGAAGCGGTTGAGCAGCCGCATCGGCGGCACCTCCTGGCGGCCGAAGTCGTCGATCACGAAGACGCCGGCGTTGGCCTTCCAGTGCACCGGCGCCTCGTAGTAGCGGTTCTGGGGGTCGTAGGCGAGGTCGAGCTGGGAGAGCTTGAGCTCGCCGCCCACCACCACCACCGGCCGCTCGATCTTGACCAGCCGGCGGTCGGCGGGCTGCTCGCCCTCGGCGATCTTGTGGAAGACCGGGTCGACGCAGCGGATGATCTCGTCGCCTACGGCCACGGCGTGCGGGATCTCGATCGGCTCGCCCATCAGCAGCGCCATCCGCTCGGTGATGGTCGACTTGCCGTTGCCCGGCGCCCCGAAGATGAAGAGGGAGGAGCGGGACACCATTGCACCGCCGATCTGGTCGATCACGTGTTGCTCGAGCTGCAGCTCCCCGAGCGCCTTCTTGAGCATGGAGTCGGTGATGTTGGCCTTGCCCACCTGCCCGCGCACCAGCGTCAGGTAGTCCTCGTATCGGATCGGGCAGGGGCCCAGGTACCGCGTCTGCACCGCTGACATCTCGGCGGCCCGCTGGCGGCCGGCCGAGCTCACCGTGTAGTTCATGCGCACGGGGATGGGCCGGGTGTCCAGCCCGGGCTCGTTGGCGAACCCCGTGGTGTCCATCATCTGGTTGCGCTGGAAGTCCTCGATCAGCGGCTGCAAGGACTCGAAGGGCAGGCCGATCCGGGCCTCCAGAGAGGCGCCGCTCAGCTGGTCGGCGTAGGCGATGGTGCGCAGCAGCAGGCTGGCCACCAGGTCCTTGCGGAGGCCGGTGTCCTCGATCGTCTTCGGCGCGGTCAGGGACCCGGCTTTCATCAGCGGTCGCAACTATACCGAAGCGGTATTCGAACTTAGGCCTGTTGCCACCCACCTACAATTCGCGGGCGGTGGAGTACGCCGCCCTGGACCTGGAGACCACCGGCCTCGACCCCGACCGCGACGGCGTCATCGAGGTGGGGGCGGTGGCTTTCAACCACCAGGTGGTGGTGGACCGCCTCGAGCTGCTGGCCAACCCCGGGCGCAAGCTCCCCGACGCGATCGCCCGGCTCACGGGGATCAAGAACGAGGAGCTGCGCGGCGCGCCACCCTCGCAGGAGGCGCTGGAGACCCTCAGCCGCTTCCTCGAGGGCCGCCAGGCGGTGGGCCACGGCGCCTCCCTGGACATCGACTTCCTGTCCGCTGCCGGGCTCTGGGAAACCGGCCGCGAGCTGGTCGACACGCTGCACATCGCGCGCATCCTGCTCCCGCAGGCGGCCAGCCACAGCCTGCCCCTGCTGGCGGCGGAGCTGGGGCTCGAGCAGCCGCGGCCGCATCGGGCGCTCGACGACGCCGACGCCACCCGCCAGCTGTTGATGCGGCTGCGCGAGGAGGCGGCGACGCTGGACGAGGAGCTCAAGGAGAAGATGCTGGCGCTGGTTGCGCCCTACGGCTGGGCGATCGCGTCCTTCTTCGCCGAGGCCCTGGTGCTGCCCGCTCCGCTTGGCTTCCAGCGCCCAGAGCGGGCGGCGGCAGCCGTTTCTGCCCCCGGCCGCGGACGCCGGAACGCTGACGACGAGCCTGCCGGATTGGCCGCGCTGCTGGCGCCGGGCGGCCCCCTGGCGACCGCGCTGCCCGACTACGAGCACCGCGAGGGCCAGCTGCAGATGCTGCTGGCGGTCGCGCAGACCATGCGGCGGGGCGGGCGGCTGGTGGTGGAGGCCGGCACCGGGACCGGCAAGAGCCTCGCCTACCTGGTGCCGGCGATCGCCCGCGCCCTGCGCCGCGGCGAGCGCGTCGTGGTCTCCACCTACACGGTGACGCTGCAGGAGCAGCTGATGAACATCGACCTGCCCGGGCTGCGCCAGTGGCTGCCCTGGGACTTCGAGGCCTGCCTGCTCAAAGGCCGTTCCAACTACGTCTCCCTCCGGCGCTGGCGCCGTTACCTGGGCGAGCCCTGCGCCGACGCCGACGAGCTGCGCTTCAAGCTCAAGGTCATGGTCTGGCTGCAGCAGACCCAGACCGGCGATCGCTCCGAGCTCCGGCTGCAGGGCCGCGAGGAGGTGTTCTGGGCGCGCATCGCCTCCGACCCCCTGGACTGCGTGGGCGTGCACTGCACGGCCGAAGATTGCTTCGTCCACCGCGCCCGCGCCGAGGCCGAGAAGGCGGACCTGGTGGTCGTGAACCACGCCCTGCTGCTGGCCGACGCCGCCGCCGGGGGCGGCATCCTGCCGCACTACGACCACCTGGTGATCGACGAGGCGCACCACCTGGAAGAAGCCGCCACCTCCGGGCTGCGCCAGGAGGTCGACGGCCAGGGCCTGCTGGCGCTGCTGGATCGCCTGGCGCGGGAGGAGGGCGGCCGTACCCTCGGTCTGATCGAAGAGATCCGGCTGCAGCCGGGCCTGGGCGCAAGCACCGGCGTGGAGACGGCCCTCGCCGAGGCGGCGCCCGCCGCCGGGCCGAGGCCTTCTTCGACGCCTGCGGCGGCTGGGTGCGCGAGCAGTTGCAGGACCCCGCCCGCCGGGACGAAAGCCTGCGCCTGGTCCCGGCCCTGCGTGCGCACCCGGGCTTCGCACCGCTGGCCGGCCTGGCCGGCGACCTGGTCACCGCCCTGGCCGCCTTCGACGCCCACGTCCGCCGGGCGGTCGCCGCCGGCCGCGACCTCCTGGGGGGCGACGAGCCCGATCCTGAGCTCCGCGAGCTGGAGATCATCCGGGCCCGCGTCGCCGAGGCCGCCGACCTGCTGCGCGGGGCCATGCTCGAGCCCGACCCCAACACCGTGCACTGGTTCACGCTGCTGGCGCGCACCACCGCCGTCCTCCTGCGCGCGGCCCCGCTGGCCGTGGGGGGGCTGCTGCGCGAGCACGTGTACGCGGATCGCCGGTCGGTGATCTTCACCTCGGCCTCGCTGGCGGTGGGGGGGAGCTTCGACTACTTCCGATCCCGGGTCGGCCTGGGCGAGGACGTGGAGACGCTGGCGCTGGCGTCGCCGTTCGACTACCTCTCGCAGGCTCTGGTCTGCCTGCCCTCGGACCTGCCCGACCCCCAGGCGCCCGAGTTCGAGCCCCTGCTGGTGGACGTAGTCGCCGACGTGGCGCGGCGCATCGGCGGCCGCACGCTGGCGCTCTTCACGTCGCACCAGCAGCTGCGGGACGTCTACACGGCCCTCAAGCACCGCGCCGACCTGGACGAGGTGCTGATCCTGGGGCAGGGCATCGACGGCCAGCGCCGCCAGCTCCTCAAGGTCTTCACCGAGACCGAGCACGCGCTGCTGCTGGGCACCTCCAGCTTCTGGGAGGGCATCGACGTGCCCGGCGACCGGCTGTCCTGCGTGATCGTCGTCCGCCTGCCCTTCCCGGTGCCCAGCGAGCCGGTTTTCGCCGCCCGCTCGGAGCTGGTGCGCGACCCCTTCACCCAGTACGCCCTCCCGCTGGCGGCGCTCCGTCTCAAGCAGGGCTTCGGCCGCCTGATCCGCCGCGGCACCGACCGCGGCGCGGTGGTGATCCTGGACGGCCGGATCTCCAGCCGCGACTACGGGCGCGCCTTCCTGGAGGTGCTGCCGCCCGCCGCCCAGTACCGCGGGCCCGTGGAGCGCGTGGGGCAGAGGATCGAGGCGTGGCTGGAGGCGGCAGAGCTCAGCCGGTCTTGAGCACCCTCTGGGTGACCGCGACCCCGATCGGCAACCTCGAGGACGTGACCCTGCGGGCCCTTCGAGTCCTGGGCGACGTGACCGCGATCGCGGCCGAGGACACCCGGGTCACGGCTCGCCTG
>DATCNF010000081.1:0-6829 GCA_036565325.1 Candidatus Dormiibacterota bacterium
GCCTCGGGCACCGGTTGCGGCGCTCCCGCCAGCTGCCCGCTCCCGAAGCGCGCGCCACCGACCCCGGCCAGGACCAGGAAGAGGCCGAGCACCAGGGCGGCGGCGAGGGCGGGCCGGCGCATCCTCCGCCAGAATCTACGCGATGGGTGCCGGCCACTCGCATGACCACGGCGCCGTCTACGACAATCGGGACGCCGTGCGCGCGGTGGTGGTCAGCGCCATCGTACTCGGCACCGCCGCGGCCCTCGAGCTGGGGGCCGGCGTCGCCAGCCGCTCCGCGAGCGTGCTCGCCGACGGCCTCCACAACGCGGGCGACGTGCTTACCACCCTCGTCCTGCTGATCTCGTTCGCGATCGCCCGCCGGCCGGCGACCCGCCGCTACCCGAGCGGCTTCGGCCGGATCGAGGACGTGGCCACGCTGCTGATCGTGCTCGTGATCGTGGTCACCGCACTGGTCGCTTTCGCCGAGTCGGTGCGCAAGTTCTTCGTGGTCGAGCCGTACGGCAGCATCGGCTTCAGCCTGCTGGCGGCCGCCGCGGGGGTGGTCGCCAACCTCTCGGTCTCTGAGTACAAGATCCGGGTCGGGCGCGGCATCGGGTCGCCGGCCCTGGAGGCCGACGGGGTCCATTCCCGGATCGACGCGCTGGTCTCGGCCGGGGCCTTCGTGGGCATCGGGCTGGCCGGGATCGGCCTCCGGCTCGCCGACCCGATCGCCGGCGTGGTGATCACGCTCGCGATCGTCTACGCCGTGGCCGGCACCGTGCGCAGCCTCTTCAACCGGATGATGGACGCGGTCGACCCCCACCTGGTGGACGAGATGACGGAAGCCGCTCGCGGCGTCGACGGGGTGCTCGACGTGCACGACGTGAGCGCCCGCTGGGTGGGCCGCGAGCTGTGGGCGGTGATGCACGTCGACTGCGATGCCACCGCCTCCCTGCAGGCCGCGCACGAGGTGGCGCAGCGAGTGGAGCACGAGGTCGGGCACCGGGTGGAGCTGGGGCGCCTGGACGTGCACATGGACCCCGGCACCGCCCGCCACGAGCACAAACCTCACCCGCACTAGAGCGGTCCCTGCGGTCGTCCTACACTTGAACCAGATGGGCGAGTACGTCCCCGGACTGGAGGGGGTGGTCGCAGCCGAGACCGAGATCTCCGAGGTCGACGGCCAGGGCGGCCGCCTGATCTATCGCGGAGGCTACCTCATCCAGGACGTCCAGGAGCTCTCCTACGAGGAGGTCGCCTTCCTCCTGCTCGACGGCAAGCTGCCCGGCAAGGGCGAGCTCGAGACCTTCAAGTCAAAGCTGGCGGCGGGCCGCGCCATGAACGACGCGGCGCGGGCGGCGCTGCGCGGGATCCCGGCCGATGCCGATCCCATGGACGCGCTGCGCACCGCACTCTCGGCCCAGGGCGCCCGGCCGGGCGTGCCCAAGCCCTCGCTGGACGATGCCATCGCCTTCACGGCGGTCACGCCGACCATCGTCGCCGCCTTCTACCGCCAGGCCCACGGCCAGGCCTGGGTCGAACCCAACCCCGACCTGGGCCACGCGGCCAACTTCCTGTACATGATGACCGGGCAGGCGCCCGACTCAGACCATGCGCGCTGGCTGGAGACCTACCTGGTCCTGCTGGCCGACCACGGCCTCAACGCGTCTACGTTCACGGCCCGCGTCATCGCCTCCACCGGGACCGACCTCTGCTCGGCGCTGGTGGGCGCGATCGGCGCTCTCAAGGGCCCGGCCCACGGCGGCGCGGCCACCGCCGCCATGCGCATGGTGGAGAAGGTCGGGGGAGTGGACAAGGCTGAGAAATTCGTCACCGATGCGCTCGACCGCCACGAGAAGCTGATGGGCTTCGGGCATCGCGTCTACCGCACCTACGACCCGCGCGCCCGGATCCTGCGCGACCTCGCCAAGGTGGCCAACCCGGAGTACTACCCGGTTGCCTTCAAGGTCGAGGAGGTGGCCATGCGCGAGCTTCAGGAGCGGCATCCCGAGCGGCCCAACGCCACCAATGTCGACTACTGGTCGGCCGCAGTGCTGGCCGCCGCCGGCTTCCCGACCGACTTTTTCACCTGCGTCTTCGCCACTTCCCGGGTGGTGGGCTGGAGCGCACACGTGCTCGAGTACATGGCCAAGGACGGACGCATCCTCCGGCCCGCCTCCAAGTGGACCGGTCCCCAGCCCCAGGAGCACAAAGCCCGGGTCAGCTGAGGGGCGCCTCCGCGACCAGGAGCGCGTAGCGGTGCAGTATCGCGAAGCTCTGGCGCTCCGCGATCCGAAAGTGCCGGGCGACCGCCCCCGCCAGCTCCTCCGGCCGGCGCGGATAGGACCCGCGATCGCCCGCCCAGAGCAATCGCCCGAGCCAGCGTCGGGGCGCCCACACGGGGTCGAGCACCACCAGCCGGCCACCCGGCGCCAGCACGCGGCGGGCCTCGTGCAGAAGGTCTTCCAGCTGGCCGTCATCCAGGTGGTGGACAACCGCTTTCAGGAGCACCGCCGCGCAGGACCCGGACCTGATCGGCAGCCGGGTGGCGTCGCCCAGGGCGCCGGGCGTGCCGGGATGGCCGGCCCGCAGGCGCCGCAGCTTGGCGGGGTCGAGGTCGAGCGCGATGTAGGTGCTCGCCGGCGGTCGTAGGTCCGCCTTGAGGCCGGTGCCAGCGCCGACGTCGAGCAGGACGCCGGTGACGGCCGCCAGCGCCCGGCTGACCCGCCGGTTCACGAATTCGGCGCCGACGGCCCATTGGATGAGGTCATAGGCCGCCGGTTGGGCGGCGATCGAGCTCGTCAGCGCGCGCGCCGACTTCATCCCGCCAGCTCATAGAGCACGAAGCGGTCGTCGCCGGCCACCACCTGGTAATGCCGTTGCAGGTAATCGTCGAAGGACCAGTGGCCGGCCCTGAGCGCGGCGTTGTCCGGGAAGCTGGAAGCCAGGAGCGTCCAGTCGTAACGCTGGTAGACGACCCAGGTCACGTGCCGCCTCATCAGCTCGTCCTCGACCTGGTTGAGCTGGGCGTCGGTGACGTTGCCGGGCTGGATGAACTGGTAGGAGACGGGGGGCGTTCGCCCGGTGAGCAGGTAGAAGTCGGCCAGCGTCGGAAAGAACGCCTGCGGCTGTCCGTCGTGGCCGGCGGCGAGGGCGCCCACGGTCGCGAAGTCCGCTTGCTGGTCGGGTCGTGTGCAGACCGAGGAACCGCCGACCGCCACCTCGGCGAGATGCCTGCCGACGCCGACCCGGCAGTCCAGCTGCAGGCCGGTGAGGACCGGGATCAACCCCAGCACCGCGATCACTCCCACGGGCGCCACCGCCAACGCCCGCCAGCCCCGAGCCGGACCCGAGTAGCGGCGGATGGCGACCCCTGTTAGAAGCACCGCGAGCGGCGCCGAGAACCAGAAGAACTCGGTCTCGTGATACAGCGCCAGGGCCGACGCGAAGAGCCCATCGGAGGCGAGCGCCACGACCAGCAGGCGCCTGTCCCAGCCCGCCGTGAAGGTGGCCAACACCGACCACAGCGCAATCAGCACCGGCGCCGCGATCGCCAGCGGCCACGTGAAGAGAAGCGCCCAGATCTGGCCGGCGCCCGCCTGCCAGATCGTCCCCACCAGGTCCCAGGGCGCCCAGGGCACGGGGCGGTTGGCGGTGTGGGCGAAGGTGCCCAGGACGTAGAAGACGTCCTGCTCCAGGAACTGGCCAAGGGCGCCCAGCAGCGCCAGGCCCAGCAAGTTCAGCAGCGCGACGACCCCGCCCGCCCCGGCCACGGCCAGTGCCGCGCGGCGGCCTCCCAGCACCGCCGCCCCCAGGACGACAGCCACCGCCGCGGCCGCCATCGACTGCTCGGACAGCGCGGCCAGGGCCGCGGCCAGGCCGGCGCCCGGGTACCAGCCCCGCAGGAGCAGCAGCAGGGCTACCAGCGCGAACGCCACGCCCCAGATGTGATACGGGCTGTGGCCCAGCTCATAAGCCACGTTGACGCCCCAGACCGCGGCCGCGCCGGCCGCCCAGGGGGCCGGCAGGAGGCGCCGGCCGATGGCGAAGAGTGCGCCCGTGGCGACCAGCAGCCCGACCGCCGTCAGGGCTCGGAAGGCGGTGTAGCTGGGGCCGGCCAGGTGGATCAGCAGCCCGTACAGCAGCGGCGTCAACGGCGGCTCGGCGCTGAAGAAGTCCCGGTAGGGGATGCGGCCCGCCGCCACCAGCATCGCGTGGGACGCCGAGAGGCCGTCGTCCGAATTCAGCTCGAACCACGCCAACCGGGGCAGGGCGGCGACGGCGACCGCCGCCAGCGCAGCCGCCCCCCAAAGCCGAGTGGAGGTCAGCGGTCGAATTCGAGCACGGCTTCGATCACGCGCGCCTGCGGTTCGCCCGCCAGCCCGCGAAAGAACGGCAGCCGGACCAGCCGCGCAGACATCTCCTCGGCCACCGGGCAGTCGCCGGGGCGGCCTCCCAGCCGCTCGCCCATCGGCGAGTCGTTGAGCGGGAGGTAATGGAAGACCGCCTGCACGTCACGCTCGGCGAGATGGGCGATGAAGCGATCCCGCGATTCTGAGGTCGGCATCAGGAGATGAAACAGGTGGTGGGCCGGCGTGCAGTCCTCGGGGACGGTGGGCAGCCTGGCCCCGACCGCCGGCGCCCATTCCGCGAGCTCCTGGCGGTATCGATACCAGAGCTCAGCCCGCTGCGCCTGGATCGCGTCCCGCGCCTCCAGCTGTGCGAGCAGGAAGGCCGCCTGGAGCTCGGACATCAGCTCGCTGGAGCCGATGTCCACCCAGCGGTACTTGTCCACCTGGCCCCGGAAGAAGCGGCTGCGATCGGTGCCCTTCTCGCGGACGATCTCCGCACGTTCGACCAGGTCCTCGCGGTTGACCAGCAGCGAGCCGCCCTCGCCACAGGTGAAGTTCTTGGTCTCGTGGAAGCTGAGCGTCGCCAGGTCTCCCAGCGAGCCGAGTGGCAGGCCCCGATAGGCGCCCAGGAGGCCATGGGCGTTGTCCTCTACGATCGCGACGCCGGCGGCGCGGGCGACCTCGCCGATGGCGTCCATGTTGCAGGCCACGCCCGCGTAATGAACGGGCACGACGGCCCGGGTGCGCTCGCTGATCAGGTCGGCCAGCCCCCCCTCGTCCAGGTTGAGCGTGTCCTCGCGAACGTCGGCGAAGACCGGCCGCGCTCCGCGCAGTACGAAGGCGTTGACCGTGGACACGAAGGTGAAGGCCGGCACCACCACCTCGTCGCCCGGCTTGATGTCGAGCAGGATGGCCGCCATCTCCAGCGCGTGGGTGCAGGAGGGCGTCATCAGCGCGCGACGCGTGCCCACCAGCTCCTCCAGCAGGCGCTCGCAGCGGCGGCTGAAGGGCCCGTCACCGGCCAGGTAGCCGCCGGCGATCGCCTCGGCTACGTACTGGTTCTCGCGCCCGGCGAGAGCGATCCGGTTGAACGGGATGCGTTCGGTCATGGCCGCCACCAGTGGAACGTGTTCACGGCGCCCGAGAGCTCCATGCCGAGTCGCGCCCATACTTTCTGCACGGCCAGGTTGCCGATCTGGGTCGACGAGTAGAAAGCCGGTGCACCCCGGGCGGCGGCCCACTCGATCCCGGTGGCGGCAATCGCCCGATACAGGCCCAGGCGGCCGGCGCTGGCGGCCACCGCCGCCAGGATGTAGTTGCAGCGGCCGTCGGATTCGATCTTGAGGGTGCCGAATGCGGATACCGCGCCCTCGACCTCGGCCACCATGACCGTGTCGGCGGCACTGGGGTCGCTCAGGCTGCGAGCTGCCCAATCCACGTAGGCCGCGTCGGTGGCGGCCCGGTCCAGCCTGCGGTCCGCGTGGTAGTGCCCGTAGTAGCCCGCGAAGGATTCCTGCGCGATGGCGATCACGGCGGCCTCGTCGGACCTTGTGGCTGGACGCACCCGAGGGTCTGCCAGGCCCTCTTCGGGGGGCCGTTTGGCGAGGTCGCGCTCCCAGTACACGATGGTGTCCATGAGGCGCGCGCCCCCCTCCTCCAGCGCCTGGGCGGCGCAGAGGTCGGACGCGTCGCAGCGTGCGATCAGGAGCTGCACGGATTCCTCGCCGCAGAAGTCGAGCAGAGCCGGTAGGTCTTCGGCCGTGACCTCCTCCGCGCGCGCGGTGCGGATGCCGAACCGCGCTTCCTCAAGTGGCGCCCGGCGCAGCCCTCTCAATCCGGGGTCCTGCCCGTGCCGCGGCCGGCCACGGTGCGGACCACGCTGTGCGGGCGTCCCATGCTCCGGAAGTGGAGCCGGGCGAGGTATTCGCCCATGATCCCCAGCGCGAAGAGCTGGACCCCGGCGAAGATTGCGATCGCCGAGGCCAGGAAGGGGAAGCCGGGGACGCTCTGGCCGCCGCTGAGCGCGTAGCGGCCGAGGACGTAGACCAGGACGGCCAACCCCAAGAGGGTGGTGGCGAAGCCGACGCCGCTGGCCAGGCGCAGCGGCCAGGCCGTGAAGCCGGTGACCATGTTGGTCGCGTGCTGCACCAGCTTCGTGAAGGTGTAGTTGGACCGGCCCACCTCGCGGGAGCGGTGCTCGACCGCCAGCGACGTGAAGCGCGTGGTGCCCCAGCTGAGCAGGACGTCGATCGAGACGTAGGGTCCCGAATGGTGCTCGAACGCCTGCCGGACCTCGGTTCGGAAGGCGCGAAATGGCGACGTTTCCTCGACGCCCTTGACGCCCATCGCGTGCCGCATGGCGAGCTTGAGCCCCGCCGAGGCCAGCCGGCGGCCGGGCGAGTGCTGCGGGTCCGCGGCCAGGCCGTAGACCACGTCGTAGCCCTCGTCGAGGCGGGCGACCAGCGCCGGGATGTCTGCCGGGTCGTGCTGGAGGT
>DATCNF010000082.1:0-4201 GCA_036565325.1 Candidatus Dormiibacterota bacterium
CGTCTACCCGGTCCTGCTCGACCTCGTCAGCGCGGCAGAGGCAGGAACGCCAGCCGGAACAGCCAGGCCGTGAGGAAGACGGCGCCCAGCGCCCAGTAGAGCCTCTGCTCGGTGTAACGCGCGGGTCGCCAGCGCACCACCCGCCCACGCAGCAGCAGCAGGGCCAGCACCGCCACGGCGGCGAAGGTCAGCACAAAGAGCGCCGGTCCCAGCGGGTGATAGCGAGCCGCCCCGGCGACATCGCCCTGCCACATCTGGGCGAACGACCGCGTGCCGCCGCAGAGCGGGCAGGGCTGGCCGGTGAGCAGCCGGAAGGGGCAGGCCGGGAAGGTGGCGTTGATCGAGTGCAGCGACCAGAACACGCGCGTGTAAAGGAGCCAGGCCAGGAGGCCGGCCAGCGCCAGCGCATAACGCACACGGTCGGCCTGCTCGGCGCGCGCCAGCGAGAGGTTCCAGGGGCCCACGCCGGGAGTTTATCGGCGCGGGTCACGGCCGTCGGCTAATCTCGATCGGGGAATGGCGGAGGACCTCGGCCGGCGGCTGGTGGCCGCGATCGACGACAACCTCGGCACGCAGCCGGCCTTCCGGGCGGCCCACGCCAAGGGCGCCTGCTTCGATGCCGTCTTCACGCCGACGCCAGAAGCCGCCGCGTTCTGCGCCGCGCCGCACCTGGCGGGCCCCGAGGTGGCGGCTGTCGTCCGCTTCTCCAACGCCTCGCCTCGGCCGGACGCCGCCGACTGGGCGCAGGACGTGGGCGGGATGGCCGTCAAGTTCCTGCTCGCGGGCGACCGCGAGACCGACATCGTGGCCATCAGCATGCCGATGTTCCCGGTTCGGGAGCCGGAGCATTTCATCGATTTCACGATCGCCCGCCGGCCGGACCCCAGGAGCGGACAACCGTCCATCCCGCGTGTGCTCGCCTACGCGCTGCGGCACCCGGAATCGTTGCGAGGCATCGTCTACGCCGGACGCCACCAGGCGACGGTGATGGCCAGCCGCTGGGAGACTCGCTACTTCGGCATCCATGCCTTTCGCTGGATCTCGGGCGCCGGGTCGGCGACCTACGTTCGCTACGAGCTGGTGCCGGAGGCGGGGGAGCGCGAGCTTCCGCGCGCGGAAGCCCGCCAGCGCGGGCGCGACTTCCTCAACACCGAGCTGGCCGAGCGCCTGCGGCAGGGCCCGGTCGGGTTCCGGCTGGAGGTGCAGGTCGGCGAGCGCGGGGATCGCACCGACGACCCCACGCGGCCGTGGCCGAAGAACCGCCGGCGCGTGAACGCGGGACGGCTCGAGATCCGGACCCTCGCCGCCGACCAGGACGCCGGCTGCGAGCGACGGGTGTTCGACCCCACCCACGTGATCGACGGCATCGAATGTTCAGACGACCGCGTGCTGGCGGCCCGCCGGGACGCCTACTCGGTCTCGATCGAGCGGCGCCTGGCCGCCCGCAACGGGCCTAGTGGGAGATCCGGCTCCGCTTGACCGGGTCCGGCCGGTGCCGGAAAGCCCAGATCGCGGCGAAGGCCGCCACCCCCAGGAAGATCGCGAGCGGGGCCAGCACCAGGTAGGCCGCCACGTCGTCGAAGATCTCCATCTCCATGCACGGTTATACCGGTGGCGCTACACCTGAGTTCCGGCCGAACGTCAAGCCTTTGTAAGAAGCTCCACGATCTGGTCGGTGGTCTCGGCGACGGCCACCCCGGCGGCCCTGAACGCCTCCTCCTTGCTTTTGGCCGTGCCCCGGTTGCCGGAGACGATGGCCCCGGCATGGCCCATGCGCTTGCCCTCGGGCGCGGTCCGGCCGGAGATGAAGGCGACGGCCTTGAGGCGGGAGCCGCGGCCGAGCAGCTCGGCCGCCCTCTCCTCGTCGCTGCCGCCGATCTCGCCGATGATCGCCAGGTGGGTCGTGGTCGGGTCCTGCTCGAACATCGCGATCACGTCCACGAAGGACATGCCGTTGACCGGGTCGCCGCCGATGCCGACGATCGAGGACTGGCCCATACCGGCCTCGGTGAGCGCCGCCATGGTCTCGTAGGTGAGAGTCCCGGAGCGGGCCACGATCCCGACCGAGCCGGGCATCGAGAAGCGCTGGGGGATGATCCCGATCTTCCCCACCCCGGGCGTCAGCAGCCCCGGGCAGTTGGGGCCCAGCAGGCGCGCGTCGGGGTGGACGCGGAGGAAGTCCTTGACCCGGATCATGTCCTGGATCGGGATGCCTTCCGTGATGCAGGCGATCAGCGAGATCCCCGCCGCCGCGGCCTCCATGATGGCGTCCGCGGCGAAGGGCGGCGGCACGAAGATCCCGCTGGCGTTGGCGCCGGTGGCGCGCACCGCGTCGGCCACGGTGTTGAAGACCGGGACGCCCTCGTGCTCGCTGCCGCCGCGGCCGGGCACCACCCCGCCCACGACCTTGGTCCCCATGTCCAGCATCTGCTGGGCGTGGAAGGAGCCTTCGCGGCCGGTGATGCCCTGCACGATGGCCCGCGTGCTCTCGTTGAGAAGGATGCTCATCGCGTCATGGCCACGATCTTCTGAGCCGCCTCCCAGGCGTTGGCGCCGGGCTCGATCCCGTTCTGCTTGAGGATCTCCCGCCCCTCCTCCTGGTTGGTCCCGGACAGGCGCACGACCAGCGGCAGCTTCAGCTTGAGGTTGTCGCGGGCGGTGACCAGTCCGCGCGCCACCTCGTCGCCGCGCGTGATGCCGCCGAAGACGTTGATCAGGATGCCCTTGACGCGCGGGTTCATGAGGATCACTTCCATCGCGTTCTGGACGACCTCGGCCCGCGCGCCGCCGCCGATGTCGCAGAAGTTGGCCGCACTGCCGCCGGCGCGCGCGACCAGGTCCAGCGTGCCCATGCAAAGGCCGGCGCCGTTGCCGATGATCCCTATCTCGCCGTCCAGGGAGACGTAGGTCAGGCGCCGGCGCTTGGCCTCGGCCTCGTAGGGGTCGGTCTCCAGGATCTCGCCGTACTTCTCGACCAGGTCGCGATGTCGGTAGTCGGCGTTCTCGTCGGTCTCCAGCTTGGCGTCGCCCGCCACCACCTTGCCGTCGCCGGTGATCACCAGGGGATTGATCTCGGCGGTCAGCGCATCGTAGTCGGGGATGGCTCGGTAGAGCTTCTTGATGACCGCGGCCAGGGCGCGCGCGTGCTCGCCGAGGCCGCTGTCGAACACCAGCTGGGTGATCTCGAAGTCGAGCGGCCCGCGCCAGGGATTGGGATAGAGGCGGGCGATCGCCTCCGGCAACTCCTCGGCCACCTGCTCGATCTCCATGCCGCCCTGGGCGCTGAGCATGAGGACGTTGGCGCGGTTGTCGCGGTCCACCGTGAAGCCGAGGTAGACCTCGCGCGCGATGTCGAGGGCGGTCTCGCAGTAGACCAGCGGCACCTTGAACCCCTTGATGTCCATGCCGATGATCCGCTGGGCCGCGGCCCGCGCCTCCTCCGGCGTCTTCACGACCGCGATGCCCCCCGCCTTGCCCCGGCCCCCGACCGGGACCTGGGCCTTGACCGCCACCGGGCCCAGCTCCTGGCAGGCCGCAGCCGCCTCCTCGGGTGTGCGCGCGACCCGGCCGGCCGGGATCTCGATGCCCAGGGCCGCGAGAACCTCTTTGGCCTGGTACTCGAGCAGCTTCACCCCGATGGGCAAGGGTACCGACACACGCATCCCGGCGTCGGGCACACTGTCGCCATCAAGCGCTTGCTGCTCACCCATACCGACCTCGACGGCGCCGGGGGCGCCGTAGTCTGGTCGGTCGGGACTGGCGAACCCTACCGGCTGATCGAAAACGGCGAGGTGGATGCCGCCGTCGCGACCGCGCTCAAGGACGCGCACGAGGTGGTGCTCGCCGACCACTCCATCAGCTGGGACCTGGTCCCCACCGTGGAGGCCCACATCGCCGCCGGCGGCGGGTTCACGATGCTCGACCACCACAAGTCGGCCATCGGCCTGGCCACCCACCCCTGGGCGACCGTCGACCTCGCCCGCTCCGGCGCCGGGCTCCTGTACGACTTCGTGGGCCGGCCGCCGGCCGTGGCCGACTTTGCCGGCCTGGTCGAGGACCACGATCTCTGGCGCCACAGCGACCCCCGCTCCGCGCAGCTGGCGGCGCTGCTCGGGCTGCTCGGCCATGACCGCTTCATCGAGCGTTTCACGCGCGACCCGCGAGTTGACTTCACCGAGGGCGAGCTGCTCTTGATGGCTGT
>DATCNF010000083.1:0-8363 GCA_036565325.1 Candidatus Dormiibacterota bacterium
CGCCAGTGCCAATGGCTGGAGGGCCGGACGCGAGATGGGCATCCGACGGGATGCTACCAGCGCACCGGACGGGGCCTCCGCGGCCGCACGCCCGGCTGTCGGCCCGGGGCCCGTCAATAGAATTCCAGCGGTGCTGAGGAGCTGGCTCGAAGGTCTTGCGCGAGGCGCCTTCGAGCTGAATCGGCGCAATCTCCTCGAGCTCGCCGCCGCCTCCGCACCCGGTCGCTTCTGCGACCTGGGCTGTGACGACGGAGCCTGGACGCTCCAGGTGGCAAGGGCTGCGCGCGCGGTCGAGGTCGCGGGCATCGAGATCGTCAGCGAAAGGGCACACCAGGCCCGCACCCGCGGGGTGCAGGCGGTGGTCGCGGACCTGAATCAGGAGCTGCCGTTCGCCGGCGAGTCGTTCGACCTGGTCCATGCCAACCAGGTCATCGAGCACGTGAGCGACGTCGATCGCTTCATGAGCGAGGTGACGCGGGTGCTGCGGCCGGGCGGGACCTCCCTGATCTCCACCGAGAACGGCAGCAGCTGGCACAACGTGGGCGCGGCGGCGGCCGGGTGGCAGATCTTCAGCCTTACCAACCTCTCCGGCCGCGTGGGAGGTATCGGCAACCCGTTCGCCCTGCATCGCGGCACGACCGGCCACCTGCAATCGTGGACGCACAAGACGATCTTCAACTATCGCGGCTTGCTGGAGTTCCATGAGGTGCACGGCCTCCGGCCGGTGCGCGTGCTGGGTGCGGGCTACCACCCTCTCCCGCCGGCCCTCGGTCGATTTGACCGGAGACACGCTCACGTGCTGGCCGTGATGGCGATCAAGGACTGAGAGCGGCCGCCATACAATCGATCCTCGTCCCATGGCAAGGACCTTCCCTGACGGCCAGTCCCCAGACCCCGCCTTCTGGGCGGGCAGGCGGGTGACGGTGACCGGGGGCCACGGGTTCCTGGGGACCCACCTGGTCGAGCTGCTCAAGCAGGCCGGGGCCCAGACGTCGACCTTCCACCGCTCGGACTACGACCTGACCCGGCAGGACGACGTGGCGCGGATGTACGCGGACCTGCGTCCCGAGCTGGTCATCCACCTGGCCGCGCGCGTCGGGGGCATCGGCGCCAACCGCGAGAACCCGGGGTCGTTCTTCTACGACAACGCGGTCATGGGCATCGAGCTCATGGAGCAGGGCCGGCGGCAGGGCGTGCAGAAGTTCGTGCAGGTCGGCACTGTCTGCGCGTATCCCAAGTTCGCGCCCATCCCGTTCTCCGAGGACGATCTCTGGGAGGGCTACCCGGAAGAGACCAACGCGCCCTACGGACTGGCCAAGAAGATGCTGCTGACGCAGGCCCAGGCGTACCGCCAGCAGTACGGCTTCAACGCCATCTACCTGCTGCCCGTCAACCTCTACGGCCCCGGCGACAACTTCGACCTGCAGAGCTCGCACGTGATTCCCGCCCTGATCCGGAAGTGCATCGACGCGCGCGACCGCCAGGCCGACACGGTCGAGGTCTGGGGCACCGGTTCGCCGACCCGCGAGTTCCTCTACGTCGGCGACGCGGCGCGCGGGCTGCTATTGGCGGCGGAGCGCTACGACAAGCCCGACCCGGTCAACCTGGGCTCGGCGGAAGAGATCTCGATCAAGGACCTGGCCGAGCTGGTCGCGGAGCTGACCGGCTTCCAGGGCGAGCTCAGCTGGGACGCCACCAAGCCCGACGGCCAGCCGCGGCGCAAGCTCAACGTCGAGCGCGCGCAGCGGGAGTTCGGCTTCCGGTCGAGCACCGGTTTTCGGGACGGCCTGCGGGAGACGATCAAATCGTACGAGGACGCACGGAGCGTCAGCCGGCGCTGACCTGGCGCGCGGCCGCGGCGGCCGCCGGGCTATCCACGACTCGGATCACGTCGTCCTCGGCGGTCACCGAGGCCTGCGGGCGGAATCCCCGCACGAGTGATTCCAGCTCACCGAGCGACGGGTAGTCGCCTTCGCCGGTGAACAGGCGCGCGTCGTCGATCAGCACCACGTGCGCGTGCCCGCCCGCCCCGAAGATCTCGGCAATCTCCGCACGCACCGGCGTGTCCGTCCCCGCCTTGGCGGTAACGCCGCCAGAGAAGTGGCCGTCGAGCCAGAACAGCGCCGGCTCCTGGAGGCCCTTGAGGACGGCCGGCATCACCGTGGCGCTGTCGCCCTGGTACACGAAGACGTGAGGCGAGCCGGCGAAACGGTCGGCGGCGCTGCGGTGCAGATCGGGATCCAGCTCGATCGAGTGGATCTCTCGGAACGTGTTCCGCATCGCCGCCACCATGTCGCCCCGGTAAGTGCCGGTCTCGACGAGCACGGACAGCCGGTGCCGGCGCGCGTAGTCGCGGATGATCGCCTGCTTGTGGACGTGCGGCACGAGGCCGGCACGGCCGCCCACCCGCCACAGCGCGTAACGAAGCTGGAAGAGCGCGGGCCGGACCGCCCACTCCGCACGGTCCTGGAAGCCGTTGCGTCCGGCGGGGCGGGCCCTGCGCAAGTCTTCATGCTATTCGCGGCCTGCGCGCGACCGGGTGCGACAGGCCGCCGCTAACCTTGAGGCCAGCGTGACGGACCGCCCGACCGCCGTGCCGCACGCGCGACCGGGCCGCGCCTACATCGCCGCCCTGCGCGCGTACCAGGTGTGCAGCAACCTGCTCGCGGACCCGCTCGTGGTCCTCAGGCGCGTGCAGGAGGCGCCTATATACGTCGCCAACCTGGTCCGCTACCGGCGCGCCACCAACCGCGATTCCGAGTTCCCGGTCCGGGTGCGCTACCTCTACCCGGTGCTGGGCGACCGCCATGCGGCCGCGGGCCAGGCCTCCGGCCACTACTTCCACCAGGACATCTGGGCCGCGCGCCACATCCACCAGCACAACCCCCCGCGCCACGTCGACGTCGGCTCCTCGGTGACGGGCCTGCTCGCGCACCTGTTGAGCTTCCGGGAGGTCGAGTACGTGGACATCCGGCCACTGCGGACCAACGTCAGCGGCCTGCGCTTCCGGCAGGGCGACCTGCTCAACGGACTGCCTTACGAGGACGGCAGCCTGGAGTCGCTGTCCTGCCTGCACGTGGTCGAGCACATCGGCCTCGGGCGCTATGGTGACCCGGTCGACCCCAACGGCTGGCGCACGGCCGTCAAGGAGCTGATGCGGGTGCTCCGCCCCGGCGGCGTCCTCTACTTCTCGACCCCGGTCGGCACCGAGCGGCTGGAGTTCGACGCGCACCGCGTCTTCGCGCCGGCCACCATCCTGGAGGCCTTCTCCGGGCTCGAGCTGCTGGAGTTCAACCTCGTCGACGACAGCGGCGACCTGCTCCAGCAGGTGGCCCCGGAGAGCGTCCGGGGCTGGTACTGTGCGGGCCTGTTCCGGTTCAGGAAGCCCGCGCCTGCGCGGAACCGGGCAGCTCGAGGAAGTGGATCGCCGACCTCTTGAAAAGCCGTGAGCCGCGGCTGCGCAGCACGTCCGCCGTGGCCTTTCGCGCGCCCTCGATCATGGCCTCCACGTGCTGGGGGCGCATGTCCCAGCCGTCGGTGGCGGCCAGCACCGGGCAGAGCACCACCACCGTGGCCCGACCCTTCAGCCGCTCGTAGTCGCTCAGCATCTGCTGGTGCAGCGCCAGCTGCAGCGTGCGCGCGATGAGCGTGCTCCAGGTGCGTTTGCGGCCGTCGCTCTCGCCCCCCGCCATCAGGCTGATCGCGAGCACGTGGCGAGCCCCGTCGTCGACGGCCACGTCGAGCGGCGTGTTGTCCACGATCCCGCCGTCCATGTACTCGCGCTCTTCGACCGAGACCGGCGGGAAGATGCCGGGGATCGCGGTCGAGGCCTGCAGGGCGGGTGCCAGCGGTCCGGTCCGAAAGATGTGCCGGCGCCCGGCGCCGACGTCCGTGGCCACGATCGCGAGGGGGAGCTTCAGGTGCTCGAAATCGCTGATCCCGACCAGCCGCAGCTGGTGCTGGATCAGGCGCTGCACGTTGGCCGCCGGCAGCGCCGCCAGCCGCACCCCGCGGAGGCGCGAGAGCAGGATGCCCAGGGGGTGGGCGTTGAAGACGTCGCGCGCCAGCTTGGAGAGCCAGGTCTGGCGCAGCATGGCGGCCCCGCCCAACGAGGGGAAGGCGGCGATGGAGGCCGCGTTGAGCGCGCCCACGCTCACCCCCACGAGCGCACTGGGCGGCTCGATACCGGCTTCGAAGAGCGCGGTCATCACACCCACCTGGGCGGCGCCGCGCGCGCCCCCGCCGCCGAGGACCCAGGTCCGCCGAATGGCCACCGGCGGTTTAGGTGCCCTCTTCCCAGCTGTTCAGGTACTTGACCTGCTCCTCGGTGAGGGTGTCGATCTCCACCCCCATGGCGTGCAGCTTGAGCCGCGCCACCTCGGCGTCGATGTCGTCGGGCACGTCGTAGACCCGGCGCTCCAGAGTGGCGTGGTTGCGGGCCAGGTGCTCTAGGGAGAGCGCCTGGTTGGCGAAGCTCATGTCCATCACGGCGGCCGGGTGGCCCTCGGCCGCGGCCAGGTTGATCAACCGGCCCTCGCCGAGCACGTGCAGCCGGCGGCCGTCGGCCAGCTTGTACTCCTGCACCATCGGACGCACCACGCGCACCGAGGAGGCGAGCTCGTCGAGAGCGGCCAGGTTGATCTCGGAGTTGAAGTGGCCCGAGTTGGCGAGCAGCACTCCGTCCTTCATGGCCTCGAAGTGCTTGCGGTCGAGCACGTTGACGTCCCCGGTGACGGTCACGAAGATGTCGCCCACGGCGGCCGCCTGGGACATCGGCATCACCTCGAAGCCGTCCATCTTGGCTTCCAGCGCCTTCACCGGGTCGACCTCGGTGACCACCACCTCGGCCCCGTGGCCCTTGGCGCGGCTGGCCAGGCCGCGGCCGCACCAGCCGTAGCCGGCAACCACGAAGGTCTTGCCGGCCACCAGCACGTTGGTGGCCCGGATGATGCCGTCGAGCGTGCTCTGGCCGGTTCCGTAGCGGTTGTCGAAGAGGTGCTTGGTGTCGGCCTCGTTGATGGCGATGATCGGGTAGCGCAGCACGCCCTGCGCGGCCATCGCGCGCAGTCTGACCACGCCGGTCGTGGTCTCCTCGGTGCCGCCCAGGACGTCGGGCAGGCCGGCCGTGCGGTCGCGGTGGAGCATGGTCACCAGGTCGGCGCCGTCGTCCATGGTGAAGTTGGGCCGGAAGTCGAGGGCCGCCTCGATGTGCTGGTAGTAGGTCGCGTTGTCCTCGCCCTTGATGGCGTAGGTGCTGACCCCGTGGTGCTCGGCCAGAGCCGCCGCCACAGAGTCGTTGGTGGACAGCGGATTGGAGGCGCAGAGGGTGACATAGGCCCCCGCCGCGCGCAGCGTGATCATGAGGTTGGCGGTCTCGCTGGTCACGTGCAGGCAGGCCGACACGCGCAGGCCCTCGAGCGGCTTCTCTTTGGCGAAGCGCTCGCGGATAAGCAGCAGGACGGGCATCTCGCGGGAGGCCCAGTCGACCAGGTCCTGGCCCGCACCGGCCAGGCCGATGTCCTTTACGTCGTACGTCTTGGTGCTCGTGCCCATCGGGCCTCCTCAGTAGGTGATCAGGCTGTGAACGGGGTAGTCCTTCAAGAGCTCGCGGCCGGCCAGGTCGCTCAGCTCGACCAGGAACTGGGCGCCGACGACCTGGCCGCCCAGCTGCTCGATCAGCTTGACGACCGCCGCGGCGGTCCCACCGGTGGCGATCACATCGTCGACCACCAGCACCCGCTGGCCGGGGTCGACCGCATCGGCGTGCACGTGGAGCACGTCATCGCGGTATTCGAGAGCGTACTCGACACTGACCGTCCCGCGCGGCAGCTTGCCCGCCTTCCGAATGGGCACGAAGCCCGCCCCCAGCAGCATCGCCATGGCGCCTCCGAACATGAACCCGCGCGCCTCCATGGCCGCCACCAGGTCGACGCGCTGGTCGGTCCATGGCTCGACCATGCCTTCGATGGCGGCCTTCAGCGCCGCCGGCTCGCGCAGCAGCGGCGTGATGTCGCGGAAAAGGATCCCGGGCACCGGGAAGTCGGGCACGTCCCGAATGTGGTCTGCGAGGTTCAAATTGCAGCCCGAAAGTATTCCAGAGTCCGCCGCAGGCCCTCGTCGAGCCCGGTCTTCGGCTCCCAGCCCAGCAACCCGCGGGCACGCGTGGTGTCTGGCCGGCGTTGCCGGGGGTCGTCCTCCGGCAGCGGGCGGAACTCGATCGGGCTCCGAGAGCCAGTCACCGCCACGATCCGCTGCGCCAGCTCCAGCATGGTGAGCTCGTCCTGGCTGCCGATGTTGAACGGGAAGTGGTCTCCCCGGTCCAGGACGGCGAGGATCCCGGCCACCAGGTCGTCGACGTAGGTGAGGCTGCGGGTCTGGCTGCCGTCGCCGTAGACGGTGAGCGGTTCGCCGCGCAGCGCCTGGCTCATGAAGTTGGGCAACACGCGGCCGTCGTCGACGCGCATCCGGGGCCCGTAGGTGTTGAAGATGCGGACGATCCTGGTGTCGATCTCGTGCTTGCGGTGGTAGGCCATGGTGAAGGCCTCGGCGGCGCGTTTGGCCTCGTCGTAGCAGCCGCGCGGGCCGAGCGGGTTCACGTTCCCCCAATAGGTCTCCGGCTGCGGGTGCACCAGCGGGTCGCCGTAGACCTCCGAGGTGGAGGCCAGCAGGAAGCGCGCGCCCTTGGCCAGGGCCAGGCCCAGCAGGTTGTGAGTGCCCAGGGTGCCCACCTTGACGATCTGGATCGGATACGCCGGGAAGTCGATGGGCGAGGCGGGCGAGGCCAGGTGCAGCACCCAATCCACGGGGCCGTCCACCTCCACGTGCTCGCTCACGTCGTGCTCGACCAGCTCGACGCCGGGCATCCCTTCCAGGTTCCTCCGGCTGCCGGTCAGCAGATTGTCCAGCACCAGCACGCTCCAGCCGCGCCCGGCCAGCGCCTCCGCCAGGTGCGAGCCGACGAAGCCGGCTCCGCCGGACAGCACGGCGCGGGTGCTAATTGCGGCCGATGCCCCGATACACGAAGCCCAGGCTGCGCATCAGGGCCGGGTCGTAGATGTTGCGGCCGTCGACCAGCACGGGCCGACGCATGGAGCGCTTGATGCGGGCCAGGTCCAGCTGCCGGAACTCGTTCCACTCGGTGACCAGCAGCAGCGCGTCGGCGCCCCGGGCCACCGCATAGGGGTTGCGCCGGTACTCGAGCTCGGGCACGATCTGCTTGGCCCGCCAGACCGCCGCCGGGTCGTAGGCGCGCACCGAGGCGCCCTGCGCGAGCAGCTGGCGCGCGATGTCGATGCTGGGCGCCTCGCGCATGTCGTCGGTGTTGGGCTTGAAGGAGAGGCCGAGCAGGCCCACCACCTGACCGCGGAGAGTGCCCAGGCACTCGCGCAGCTTCTCGACTGCGACCAGCCGCTGGTCGCGGTTGATGTCCATCACCGCGTGCAGCAGCTCGGGGTGGTAGTCGAAGCGCGCCGCAGTCGCGGCCAGCGCCTTGACATCCTTGGGGAAACAGGAGCCCCCGAAGCCGATGCCCGCCTCCAGGAACGACGGGCCGATCCGGCGATCGAGGCCCATGCCCTCGGCTACCAGCTTGGCGTCGGCGTCCACGCGCTCGCAGATGCGGGCGATCTCGTTGATGAAGGAGATTCGCGTGGCCAAGAACGCGTTGGAGGCGTACTTCACCATCTCGGCCGTGTAGATGTCGTAGATCAGGACCGGAGCGCCCAGCGCCTCGTAGAGGGCGGCCACCCGCTCGGCGGCGGCGCGCGAGTGGCCGCCGATCACCACCCGGTCGGGCTTCATGAAGTCGGCCAGGGCCGACCCCTCGCGCAGGAACTCCGGGTTGGAGACCACCTCCACCGGGTGCGCGCGGTTCTGGCGCGCGACGATCCGGGAGACCACGTCCCCGGTCCCGATCGGCACCGTGGACTTGTTGACGATCACCAGGGGTCCGTCGATGGCCTCCGCGATGGCGGCGGTGGCGGCCTCCACATGCCGGAGGTCGGCCTGCCCCCCCTCGCCTTCGGGAGTCGCCACCGCGATGAACGCGAACTCGGCGCCCTGGATCGCCTCCGGGTAGGAGGCGGTGAAGCGGAGGCGGCCGGCGCGGGCGTTGCGCTCCACCATCTCCTGCAATCCCGGCTCGTAGAACGGGAGGCGGTGGCGGCGCAGCCCGCGGACCTTGGCCTCATCGATGTCCACGACGCTTAGGTCGTTGCCCAGGTCGGCCAGGCAGGCGGCGGTGGTCAGGCCGACGTAGCCGGCCCCGATCACGGCGATGCGGCTCAAGTGGCGTCAATCATGGAGTAGGTCCGCGTAGGCGCGCACGGTCAGCTCGGCCGTGCGGGCCCAGGTGTAGCGGCGGG
>DATCNF010000084.1:0-9366 GCA_036565325.1 Candidatus Dormiibacterota bacterium
GCACCGTGATGCCGCTTTACCGGGGCACCAACGAGCGCGGCGCCGTGGCCCTTGGTCTGCTCTCCGACGCCACCGACCTGGAGGGCTGCGACGCCGTGCTGATCTGGGGCCCGGGCGAGGCGCCGGCCTCGGCCAAGTTCACGGCGGTCTGGGACTTCCTGCTTAGACCCGAGCACGGCGATCCCGACCTGGTGCTGCCGGGCACCTCCTTCGCCGAGACGTAGGGCAGCTACACCAACCTGGAGGGCCGGGTCCAGTTCCTGCGCCCGCCGCTCCCCGTGGAGCCGCCGCTGCGCGAGAGCTGGGAGGTCCTGGTCGACCTCGGGCAGCAGCTCAACGCCGGCCTCGACTTCATCGGCATCGTGGGCATCCAGAGGGCAGCGGCCGCCGCCGCGCCGGCGCTGGCCGCGCTGGCCACGCCGCCGCCGCCGCTGGCGGCCCAGACGGCCGTCATCTACGGACCGGCCCGGCCGTGATCAGGCTCACCACGCCCGACCCGTTCGGGATCTACGGCAACCCCGTCGGCCACTGGGTGGTGGTCGTGGTGGCCATGGTGCTGCTGGCGTTCGTGCTGGTCACCGCCACCGCCTACGTCGTCTTCTTCGAGCGCGTGGCGCTGGGCTGGATGCAGCGCCGGCCGGGCCCCAACCGGGTGGGCCCCTTCGGGCTCCTGCAGCTGGCCGCCGACGGCGTCAAGGGCCTGACCAAGGAAGGCTTCTCCCCCGTGGGCGTCGACCCCGTGCTCTTCGTGATCGCGCCCGGGATCGCCGTCGGCGCGGTCCTGCTGGGCTGGGCGGTGATCCCGGTCGGGATCTGGGGCAGCATCACCTACTGGATCGCCGACCTCAACATCGGGATCCTGCTGGTGCTGGCCGTCAGCTCCATGAACGTGTACGCGATCATGCTCGGCGGCTGGGCGTCCAACAACAAGTACTCGCTGCTGGGCGGCATGCGCGCAGCCGCGCAGCTGATCAGCTACGAGATGGCGATGGGCCTCTCGCTGGTGCCGATCTTCCTGATCGTGGGCTCGCTGCGGATCCAGGACATCGTCGGCTTCACGGTGCACTGGGGAGGCGCGTCGTTCCCACTGCCGTTGGTGGTGCTGGCGCCGGTGTCGTTCCTGATCTACCTGATCGCGGCCGTGGCCGAGACCAACCGGGCGCCGTTCGACCTGCCCGAGGCGGAGCAGGAGCTGATCGGCGGGTTCCTGACCGAGTACTCGGGCTTCCGGTTCTTCATGTTCTACCTGGCCGAGTACCTGGGCGTGCTGACGCAGGCGACGCTGATCGCGCTGCTCTTCTTCGGCGGCTGGAACCTGCCCCTGATCCCGGGTGCGATCGCGCTGCTGCTCAAGGTCGTGTTCTTCGTGTTCCTCTTCATCTGGGTGCGCGGGACGCTGCCGCGCCTGCGCTACGACATGCTGATGCGCTTCGGTTGGAAGGTGCTGCTGCCGCTCGGCCTCGCCAACGTGATCGTGACCTCCGTGTTGGTGGTGCTGCTGACATGACCACCCCAAAAAATCTGCGATTTTCCGGGGACCCCGGATGAGCGAAGAGCGACCGAAGACCAAGCGGCCCAACGTGCTCAAGGAGGCCGCGGCGATCCTGGTCGGCATGCGCACCACTCTGGGCGAGACCTTCAAGCCCCATGTCACCCTCGAGTACCCGGAGCAGAAGTCCGTGCGCTCCGAGCGCTATCGCGGCCGCCACTACCTGCGGCGCTACGAGAACGGGCTCGAGCGCTGCATCGGCTGCGAGCTCTGCGCGGCCGCCTGCCCGGTCGGCTGCATCCTCGTGATCGCCGCCGAGAACACCGCCGACAACCAGGTCAGCCCCGGCGAGCGCCACGCCAAGGTCTACGAGATCAACATGCTGCGCTGCATCTTCTGCGGCTACTGCGAAGAGGCCTGCCCGGTGCAGGCGATCGTGCTCGGTCCCGAGTACGAGCTCTCCAACGTCAGCCGCGAGCAGTTCATCTACACCAAGGAGATGCTGCTCGAGCCGTCGCCCCAGCAGACGCCGCTGTACGCCGACAAGAAGAAGGGCTAGCGATGGGCCCGGCCACCCTCGTGTTCTGGATCGCGTCGATCGTCGCCCTCGCCGGCGGCCTGGGCGTGGTGCTCTTCAAAGAGCCCATCCGCAACGTGCTCTCGCTGGTGGTGGTGATGCTCTCGCTGGCCGTGCTCTTCCTGCTGCTGTCCGCGCAGTTCGTCTTCGTCGTGCAGGTCATCGTGTACGCGGGCGCCGTGATGGTGCTCTTCCTGTTCGTGATCACGCTGCTGGGCCCCGTGCGCGAGCAGACGACCATGCGCCTGCCCTGGCAGGTCTTCATCTCCGCAGTCGTGATCGCGGCCTTCGCCGGCTTCCTGGTGGCGATGCTGCGCGGCGTCACCTACCGCACGCCGGACGCCGGCGACCCGCTGCTCCCGCTCTTCGGCAGCGTGCAGGCGATCGGCCTCGGCCTGTTCACCGACTACCTGTTCCCGTTCGAGCTGACCTCGATCCTGCTCCTGGTGGCCGCGATCGGCGCCATCTACCTGTCACGCGGGCCCCGGGGTCGCGACCAGTGAGTTACCTGGACGCCAGCACCATCCAGATCGGTGGCGAGCAGCTGGACGTGTCCTGGTTCCTGCTCCTGGCCGCCGCGCTGTTCGTGCTGGGCGCGATCGGTGTGCTGATCCGGCGCAACCCGCTGGTGATGCTGATCTGCGTCGAGCTGATGCTGAACGCGGTCAACCTCACGCTGGTGGCGTTCTCGCGCCAGCTCAACAACCGCGAGGGCCAGCTATTCGCGCTGATGACGATGACTGTGGCCGCCGCCGAGGCCGTGGTCGGCCTCGCCATCCTGGTCGACATCTTCCGCGTGCGCGACCTGGAAGACATCGACGAGCTCAGCGAGCTGAAGGGTTGATGCAGGCGGTAGCGCTGGCGATCCTGCTGCTCCCGGCGGCAGGCGCGATCTTCCTCGGGGTCTTCAACTGGCGCGGCCCCCGCCTGCTGACGGCGGTGGTGGGGCCGGGCGTCGTGTGGGCCGCGTTCGTGTGCGTGCTGATCCTGCTGGGCGGCAACGTCACCCAGGACTTCAGCTACTGGACCTGGGTCCAATCCGGCGCCTTCAACGTGCCCTTCGAGATCCTCATCGACCACCTCTCGCTCTTCATGTGCCTGGTCATCACCGGCGTCGGCGGCCTGATCGTCACCTACGCGGTCGGCTACATGGAGCACGAGAACGACGCCAGCTACGCGCGCTTCTTCTGCTACATGGACCTCTTCGTCCTCTCCATGCTGATCCTGGTCCTGGCCGGGAACACGATCTTCCTGATCGTGGGTTGGGCGGGCGTCGGCCTCAGCTCCTACCTGCTGATCGGCTTCTACTACTGGCGCCGCTCGGCGGTGGTGGCCGCGCGCAAGGCGTTCGTGATGAACGTGATCGGCGACATCGGCATGATCCTGGGCGCCTTCGTCCTCTTCGTGAACTTCCACCAGGTGACGTACGGCGCGCTCTTTCCGGCGCTCCCCCACTCCGACGGCGCCAGCGTCGAGCTCGCCGCCTTCCTGCTCCTGGTCGGTGGCGTCGCCAAGTCTGCGCAGCTGCCGCTGCACACCTGGCTGCCCGACGCCATGGAGGGCCCGACACCGGTGTCGGCGCTGATCCACGCGGCGACCATGGTCACGGCCGGCGTCTACCTGGTCGCGCGCTTCCACCCGCTGTACGACGCCGCCACTTACGCGCACGCGGCGGTGGCCATCGTCGGCGCCGTCTCGGCGCTGTTCGCCGCCACCTTGGCGCTGGTGCAGACCGACATCAAGCGCGTGCTCGCCTACTCGACGATGAGCCAGATCGGCTACATGTTCCTCGCAGTCGGGATCGGCGCCTACAGCGCCGGGCTGTTCCACCTGCTCTCGCACGCGTTCTTCAAGGCGCTGCTCTTCATGGCCGCGGGCAACGTCATCCACGCGCTACACGACGAGCAGGACATGCGCCGCTTCGGCGGCCTCTGGACCGACATGCGGCGGACGTCGATCACCTTCCTGGCCGGCTCGCTTTCGCTGGCCGGGATCATCCCCTTCGTCGGCTTCTTCTCCAAGGAGAACGTGCTCGGCGAGGCCTTCAGCCGTGGCGACGGCCTTGGCTACGCGGTCTGGTTCATCGGCTTCGTGACCGCGGTCCTGACCGCCTTCTACACCGGGCGCATGTGGTGGCTCGCGTTCTGGCGCCCGGCCTCCGAGGAGCGCCCCGTCAAGGACCACCTGCACGAGGCGCCGGCGGTGATGTTCGTCCCGGTCGCGATGCTGGCGGTGCTGACCACGATCGGCGGCTTCATCCAGATCAAGGCCATCGGGGGCTGGGCGCTGGTCGACCAGTTCCTGAAGCCGGTCCTGGGCGAGGAGCGGATCAACACCGTCGCCCTCGAGTACCTCGCCACCTTCCTCACCCTGGTCCTCTCGGCGCTCGCCTTCGGGGCCGCCTACAACTTCTGGATCCGCGGCCTCTGGTCGCCGGCCGGCTGGCGCACCCGCTACGCGCGCCTGGCCACGGTCCTCGAGCACAAGTACTACTTCGACGAGCTCTACGACCGGGCCTTCGTGCGTCCCCTCGACCTCCTGGCCGGCGCCACCGAGCGCCTGGGCGACCGCTCGCTGATCGACGGCGCGGTGACCGAGGTCGGTGCGGTCGCCGAGAGCAGCGCCGGCACGCTGGCGCTGACCCAGACCGGCTACCTGCGCACCTACGTCCTGGTCTTCGTGGCCGGCGCCGTGATCGCGGGCGGGCTGCTGCTCTGGAGAGCCCAAGGCTGATGAGATGCTGAGCGCGATCTGGATCCTGCCCGCGCTGGGCGGCATCGTGATCTGCTTCCTGCCGCGCGGCGCCGCGCGCATCGCCGCCGTGACGGTGGCGCTCGCGGAGCTGGCGCTGACGCTCCTGCTGGCCGGCCTCTTCGACGCCGGGCACCACGGCTACCAGTTCGCGGAACAGGCCAGCTGGATCCCGCAGCTCAGCATCTCCTATCACCTCGGTGTGGACGGGTTGAGCGTCTGGCTGCTCGTCCTCAACGCGCTGATCGGCGCCGTCGCCGTGCTGGCGACGCCCTCGGCGTGGCCGCGGGCAGGCGCCTTCCTGGGGCTGATGCTCGTCATGGAGGCGGGCATGGCCGGCGTCTTCCTCAGCCTCGACCTGCTCCTCTTCTACGTGTTCTGGGAGGCCATGCTGATCCCCGCCTACTTCCTGCTCTGGCTGTGGGGTGAGGGTGACCGGCCGGGCTACGCCGCTCTCAAGTTCGTGCTCTACACCCTGGTCGGATCGCTGCTGATGCTGGTCGGCGTGATCGGCGAGTACGTGTTCTCGGGCGCCCACAGCTTCGACCTGCCGGCCCTGGCGGCGCAGCCGCCGTCGTCCGCGATCCAGTTCGGGCTCTTTTTTCTCTTTGCGATCGCCTTCGCCGTCAAGATCCCGCTCTGGCCCTTCCACTCCTGGCTGCCCGACGCCTACATGTCCGCGCCCACGCCCTTCCTGCTGCTGCTGGCCGGCGTCATGGGCAAGACCGGCGCCTACGGGATGCTGCGCATCCTGCTGCCGCTCAACCCGCATCCCGTCAACTGGTGGGACTGGAACTGGGTGCTGCCGGTGCTGGCGGTGATCGGCATCGCCTGGGGCGCGCTGCTGGCGCTCGCCCAGCGCGACATGAAGGCACTGGTCGCCTACTCGTCGATCAGCCACATGGGCTTCATCGTGCTCGGGATCTTCGCGCTCAACGCGCAGGGACAGCAGGGCGCGCTGGTGCAGATGCTGAACCACGGGATCATCGTGCCCGCGCTCTTCCTGATCGTGGCCTGGCTCTACGCCCGCACCGGCTCCCGCGACCGTGCGGTGCTGACCGGCCTGGCGCCGGCGATGCCGGTGCTGGCGGGCGTCTTCCTGGTCGTAACCATGGCCGCGCTGGGGCTGCCCGGGCTGAACAGCTTCGTCGGCGAGTTCATGACCCTGCTCGGCGCCTGGCAGCTCTCGCCCTGGCTGGCGGTGGCCGGCTGCAGCGGGCTGATCCTGGCCCCGATCTACATGCTCCGGCTCTTCCAGGGCGCCATGTACACGGAGGTCACGGGCGCAGCCGACCATCCAGCCGAAGCGGTGGTGCGCAAGGACATCGCGCGCGCCGAGCTGGCGCTGCTGGCGCCGCTGGTGGCGCTCATGTTCCTGCTCGGCCTCTACCCGTACCTCGTGGTGCACGTGATGCCCGCGCTGGGCCAGGGCATGCAGGTCCTCCACTGGTGACCCCGACCCTGCTCGCTCAGATCAACTACAGCTCCGGGCAGGCCTGGTCCGACCTCGCCCAGATCGCGCCCATCGTGGCAGTCACCGTCGCGCTGCTGGTGGCGGTGGTGATCGACCTGGTGCTGCCGCGGACGCTGCGCGGACCCGTGGTCGCGCTGATCTCCGCCACCGGCCTGGTGGCGGCCCTGGCGATCGCCGCCTACCGGCTGGTCAACGGCTACGGCGGACCTGCGTACTACCGCTTCGTGACCGGCGACGCGTTCGCGCTCTTCTTCGAGATGCTGTTCGCCATCGTCGGCGTATTGACGGTCATCGTCGGCTCCTCCTACGTCCGCCGGCGGGGCCTCGACGAGGCCGAGCTCCACGTCCTGGTCCTGGCCGCCATCGTGGGCATGATGTCTCTGGCGGCGGCCACCTCCCTGGTCACCGTCTTCCTGGGCCTGGAGCTGCTGTCGATCGCCCTTTACGTGTCCTGCGGCTACAACAAGCGCGAGCCTCAGTCACAGGAGTCCGCGGCCAAGTACCTGATCATCGGCGGCTTCGCGAGCGCGTTCGTGCTGTACGGGATGGCGCTCGTCTACGGCGCCACCGGGTCCACCGTCCTCGCGGACATCACGTCCCGGGTGACGGCCGACAACACGGGCAATCCCTTGCTGCTGCTGGGCGTGCTGCTGATGGGGGTCGGCTTCGCCTTCAAGGTCTCGGCGGCGCCCTTCCACATGTGGACGCCGGACGTCTACCAGGGCGCGCCGCTGCCGGTCACCGCGTTCATGTCGGTGGCCACCAAGGCGGCCGGCTTCGCGATGATCCTGCGCGTCTTCGGGTACGGCCTCGTGCACCTGGGCTCCGAGTGGCAGGTCTTGCTGGCCTTCGTGGCGGCGGCTTCCATGATCGTCGGCAACCTGATGGCGATCGTCCAGGCCTCCCTGAAGCGCATGCTCGCCTACTCCGGCGTGGCCCAGGCCGGCTACGTCCTGGTGGGCGTGATCGCAGGCGGCAGGACCGGGGTGGCGGCGGTGCTCTTCTACCTCTTCGGCTACGTGTTCATGAACTTCGGCGCCTTCGCGGTGGTCGCCGCTCAGACCAGCGTGGACGGCGACGGCGACCGCTACGAGGACCTCAACGGGCTCGGCTACCGCAACCCGACGCTGGGCGTCCTGATGAGCGTGTTCATGCTCTCGCTGGCCGGCTTCCCGCCCATGGTCGGCTTCTTCGGCAAGGTCTTCCTGTTCGCGGCCGGCATCTCGGCCGGCTGGACCTGGCTGGTCGTGCTGGCGGTGCTCACCAGCGTGGTGTCCGTCTACTACTACTTCCGCGTCCTCTTCCACGTCTGGTCGCCGCTGCCGCAGGCGGCGGTGCGCACGAGCTTCGGCCCGGTCCGGGGTCCGGTGACGGTGGTCCTATTGACCGCCATCTTCGCGGTGGCTCTGGGCCCGCTCTCGGGCTACCTGCTCCAGATGGGGTTGACCGGGGCCGGTCCGCTGCTCAGCGGGCGCTGAGGCGCGCCGCCTCCGCGGATAACCCGGGATATCCGTCATTTTGGTCGACTCCGACCCCGGATAACCCGGACCATCGGCCGGCTGCCGACTCATTCAGCGCCCGACGGCGTAGCCCTGCATCCCGCGGGCATTGGCCGCCGCCAGCAGCACTCCGCGCCCGGGGTCCCGAGCCACCGCCGAGAGCCGGCCCTGCGACCAGGGCCCCGCCGGCGTGACGGCGTGCCCACGCCGCCGCAGCTCGGCCACCGTGTCGCCGCCGATGCGGTCCTCGACGATCAGCGAGCCAGGCGCCGAATCGTGGGGATAGAAGGAGCGCGGGAAGTGGTTGGTGTGCCACATCGGGGCGTCGATCGCCTGCTGCAGGTTCATGTCCGAGGCCGCCAGCATCACGAAGAAGTTGAGCGACCACTGGTCCTGCTGGTCGGCGCCAGGGGTCCCGAAGGCCATCCACGGCTCACCGTCGCGAAAAGCCAGCGAGGGGCTCAGGGTGGTGCGGGGCCGCTTGCCGGGCTCCAGGACATTGGGATGGCCGGGCTCCAGGTTGAAGATCTGGGCGCGCGTGCCCAGGCAGAACCCCAGCCCGGGGACGGCAGGCGAGCTCTGCAGCCAGCCGCCGCTGGGCGTGCAGGAGACCAGGTTGCCCCAGCGGTCGGCGACGTCGACGTGGCAGGTGTCGCCGCGGGTGGCGCCCATCTGGCTGACGGTGGGGTCGCCGACCCCGGCCGCGTCGCTGGGGCCACCCGCGCCAGGCCAGGGAATCCGAGGCTCGCGGCCGCCCGGGCGGCCCGGCCGCAGCTCCAGAGAGGCGTCCTCTCCGAGCAAGCGGCGGCGCTCGGCCGTGTAGGTGGGATCCAGCAGGCCGGCCAGCGGCACCTCGGCGAACCGCGGGTCCCCATACCAGGCCTCGCGGTCGGCGAAGGCGAGCTTGGCGGACTCCACCACCTGATGCACGAGCTCGGCGCCGGCCAGGTCCCGCAGCCGCAGGTCCAGGCCTTCGAGCAGCGCCAGCTGCTGCAGGAAGACCGGGCCCTGGCTCCAGGGCCCCGGCTTGTGCACGGTGTAGCGGTGGTAGTCGGCGGCCACGGTGTCCTCGACGCTCGCCCGCCAGCCGGCCAGGTCGGAGCCGCGCAGGAAGCCGGCGTGCCGCTCGCCGGTCACGTCGACGCGCTCCGCGGAGGCGAAGAAGCGGTCGATCGCCTCGGCGACGAAGCCCTCGTACCAGGCGTGGCGCGCGGCCTCGATCTCGGCCTCCCGGCTTCCACCCGCCGCCTCGGCTTCGCCTAGGACCCGGGTGTAGGTGGCGGCGATTCCGGGATTCCGGATGAGCGTGCCCGGGGCCGGCACGCCGCCGGCCAGCCAGACCTCCGCCGACTCCGGCCAGTGCTCGCGGAACATCGGCTCCACGGTGGCGAGTGTCTCCGCGATCCGGGGCAGGACGGGCCAGCCGTGCTCCGCGTAGGCGAGCGCAGGCTCCAGCACCTCGCGCAGGCGGAGGCTGCCGTAGCGCTCCAGCAGCAGCAGCCAGCCGTCGAAGGCGCCGGGGACGCAGGGTGCCAGCAGTCCGGTGCCGGGGATCATGTCCAGGCCGAGCTTGCGG
>DATCNF010000085.1:0-1785 GCA_036565325.1 Candidatus Dormiibacterota bacterium
CGATGGACCAGGTCGAAGCCCGCCTTGCTGCCCCAGCCCGGCCCGCTCCAGCAGAAGTCGTCGGTGGCGAGCACCCGCGCGGCGCCGCGCCGCTCGGCCTCGAAGCTGAAGAACCCGTCCCAGGCGCCCACGTCGAGGACGCTCAGCCCGTCCAGCCGGTCGGGCAGGCCCAGAGTGCGCAGCTTGGCCGGGCTGTCGTCATCGCCCGGGGTGACCACGCCGTCGCCGAGGTCGATGGTGTGAAACCAGCGGTGGGCGGCAACCTCCCGCTTGAGTTGCTCGACGTCCAGCGGCGACCGGCTCATCGGGCACCGCGGAGGGCGCCCAGCTGGAGGCCGAGCAGTGCCCAGAACTCGACCGCGAGGTCGTTCTTGAAGTAGGGCACGTCCACCAGGCCGTGCGCGACGATCCCCGCCAGGACGCCCAGCAGCCCGATCGAGACGGCGCGGGGCCAGGGCCCGGCTCGGAGGCCGGCCCACGCGGTCCTTCCCACCTGCACCGCGGTCCACACGAACCCGGCCAGCCCGAGCAGGCCCGTCTCCGACCACCAGTTCAGGACGAGGTTGTGAGGGTCGATCAGCTGCTCGTGGTAGTTGGGGTCCGAGTAGGGGCGGACCGCCTGCTGGAAGCCGGAGAGGCCTCCGCCGAAGATCGGGTTGTGACGCAGCATGTTGAGCGCCGAGCGCCAGAGCACGAACCGCAGCTGCACCGAGTTGTCCGCGCTGTTGGGATCGAACTGGACCAGGATCCGGCGCCGGCTCCCCGGTATCGCCAGGGCCGCCGCCACCACGACGGCGGCGCCGGCCGCGATCAGAAGGCGGCGTGTCGAGAACAGGCCCACCACCAGGACGACGACCACCATCGCCAGCCAGCCGCCCCGGGAGAGGCTGGCCACGTCGGCCAGGAACGTGATCGCCAGGAAGGGGATCGCGAGGCGCCGCTCTCGGGCCTCGTCCCCGAAGAGAGCGATCGCGAGCGCCACCGCCTGCAGTGGAACCAGGAAGAGGGTGATGTCGTTGGGGGAGCGGTACAGGACCACCGCCGGCTGGCGGACTACATCGACGTGCTCCGAGACGACGATCCCGAAGGCGATCAGGTTCAGGACGGCGACCAGGGTCCCCGCCACGGCCAGGCCGGCCAGCAGCATGCGCGCGTTCCGGCGCTCGGCGGCCAGCCAGGCGATGATCACGCCGGCCAGCATCGGCTCCACGAAGTAGGCCTTCCAGAGCCCCAGCGCGGCGCGGTGGTCGGGCGCCACGACGACGCCCAGGCTGGCGCCGGCCAGGACGACCAGCGCCGGCCAGGTATACGGGTTGCGCCAGGGCAGGCGACCCCAGCCGGCCAGCAGCCCGACCACGATCGCCACCGCCAGTACGACCTCGAGGAGGGTCGTGGGCAGCGGGCCGACATGGGCGCGGAAGCAGATGCGGAAAGGGCTGGCCGCGCCCGGGGCGGGACAGTCATACAGGGGGGTGGAGGCCAGCGCCAGGCTCATCAGCCAGGGCGCGGCGACCAGTGCCGCGACCCGCAGACGCGCTACCGCCGCCTCCTGCGCCCGCTCGCCACGACCCAGAATCTAACCGGCTCGCAGACCTAAGATCGGGCCCGTGCAGGACCGCAGCCGCTTCGCAGCCTGGATCGAAGAGCAGGGCCACGGCATCGAGGTCCGGCGCTTCCCGCAGGGCACCCGCACCGCCGAGGACGCTGCGCGGGCGATCGGCTGCGAGGTGGGCCAGATCGTGAAGTCGCTGGTCTTCACGGCCGCCGGGCAGCCGGTGGTGGCGC
>DATCNF010000086.1:0-2825 GCA_036565325.1 Candidatus Dormiibacterota bacterium
GCGCAGGATGGCGCCCAGGTTCTGCGGGTCCTCCACCCCGTCCAGCGCCACCAGGAGGTCGGGCGACTCCGCCAGCAGGTCGCGCAGCGCCAGCAGCGGGCGGGGCTTCACCTCGGCCACCACGCCCTGGTGAACGGCGCCCCGGGCCAGGGACGCCAGCCGCGACTGCGGCACTTCCTCGACGGGCGCCAGGCGCCGGATCTCCTCGAGGCGGGGGTCGGGCTTGAGTCCGATCGCGATCAGCACGCGCAGCACCCGGCCCGCCCGGGCAGCCTCCAGAACCGGATTGCGGCCGTGGATCAGCTCCGCCGCCAGCGCACCCCCGCCTTGGAGTCCTCGAGCTGCACACCACGCTCCCGCAGCTGGTCGCGCAGCCGGTCGGCGGTGGCGAAGTCGTGCGCGGCGCGCGCGCGCTCGCGGGCGTCGATCAGCTCTTGCAGAGCCGGCTCCAGCGCCTCGTCCTCGGCGCCCATGACGTCGAGGTGCGCGTCCGCATCGGCGAGCAGCGCCAGCAGCGCGATGCGCGCTCCCTCCCCGACCTGGCCGCGGTCGAGGGCGGCGTTGGCGGCGCGCACGACATCGAACACGTGACCCAGGCCCTGCGGCAGGTTCAGGTCGTCGTCGAGCGCAGCGCGGTAGCGAACGCGCGCCGCCTGCGCCTCCTTCTCCAGCTCCGCGTCGTCGACCGTGCGCGGTGTCTCCTGCAGGCGCGCGTGCACCTCGCGCAGCCGGCGCACCTGCTCGGCTGCGCCGTGCAGGCCGTCGTCGTCGAATCGCAGCGGGCTGCGGTAGTGCGCGCCGGCCATCAGGAAGTAGCGCACTGCGACCGGGTCGTGGCCGGTCGCCAGCAGGTCGCGCAGGGTGGCGATGTTGCCTACGCTCTTGGACATCTTCTCGCCGCTGACATCGGCCAGCATCTCGTTGTGCATCCAGTACCGGGAGAAGGGCTGCCCCGTGAACGCCTCCGACTGCGCGATCTCGTTCTCGTGGTGTGGGAACTTGAGATCCACGCCGCCGCAGTGGATGTCGAGCGTGGTGCCCAGGTAGCGCATCGCCATCGCGGAGCACTCGATGTGCCAGCCCGGGCGGCCGTTGCCCCACGGCGAGGCCCAGGCCGCGCCCAGCAGGTCGTCCCCCTCACCCGCCCGCTTCCAGACCGCGAAGTCGCTGGCCGACTCCTTCTCGTACTTGTCCTGCGCCACCCGGGCGCCGGCGCGCAGGCCGCGCCGGTCGAGCTTGCTGAGCGTGCCATAGCCGGGAAAGCTGTCCACGCGGAAGTACACGTCGCCCTCGACCTCGTAGGCGTGGTCGGTCGCCAGCAGGCCGGCGACCAGCTCGACTATGTCGGGGATGTGGTCGGTCGCGCGCGGATACACGTCGGCGGGCGCGAAGCGCAGCCGGTCCAGGTCCTCGAAGAACGCGCGCTCGTAGGTTGCGGTGTACTCGCGGATCGTCTGCTGCTGGTGCGAGGCCTCGTGCAGGATGCGGTCGTCGATGTCGGTGATGTTCATGACGTGTGTCACGCGGTAGCCGCTGACTCGCAGGTGGCGCTTGAGCAGGTCATAGAAGAGGTTGCCGCGGAAATTGCCGACATGCGCGTAGTTCCAGACCGTGGGACCGCAGGTGTAGAGGCGCACGTGGCCAGGCTCCAGCGGAGTGAACTCTTCGCGCGCCCCGCTCAGGGTGTTGAACAAAGTGAGCGTCATCGCGTCTCTTCGAGCAGCACCACCGCCTGGGCCGCGATGCCCTCCGCGCGGCCGAGCGAGCCCAGCAGCTCGGGCGAGGTCGCCTTCACGCCCACCGCCTGCTGCTCGAGGCCCAGGCGGTCGGCCAGCAGCGTGGCCATCCCGGCCAGGTGCTTCTGCAGGCGCGGCTCCTGCGCGACCACCACCGAGTCCACGTTGACGACCCGGTAGCCCGCCTCCTCGACCAGGCCGGCCGCCATCGCCAGCAGCTCCAGGCTGGAGATGCCCGCGTAGCGCTCGTCGGTGTCCGGGAAGTGCTCGCCGATGGTGCCCAGCGCCGCCGCGCCGAGCAGCGCGTCGATCACCGCGTGCGTGAGCACGTCGGCGTCGGAATGCCCGTCGAGACCGCGCGGATGCTCGATGGTGACACCGCCCAGCACCAGGTCGCGGCCCTCCACCAGGCGGTGGAGGTCGTAGCCGAGCCCTACCCTCAGCTCGTCGCCACCGCGCCCGCCGCCTCGTGCTCGCGAATCAGCGCCTCCAGCACTTCGAGATCTTCGGCGGTGGTCAGCTTGATGTTGCCCGGCTCCCCAGCGACCACGGTCACCCCGTGGCCCCCGGCGGAGACCAGCGCGGCGTCGTCGTCGCCCTCCAGGCCGGTCTCGGCGGCCTCGAAGTGCGCGCGCACCAGGAGCGGGTAGGAGAAACCCTGCGGGGTCTGCGCCAGCATCACCCGGGAGCGGTCGAGGTTCTCGACCAGGCGGCCGCCCTCCACCCGCTTGACGGCGTCCCGCGGCGGCAGGCCCGGGATGGCGGCGCCGCTTTCGCAGGCGGCGGCCAGCACCCGCCGGATCAGCGCCGGCGAGGCCAGGGGTCGCGCGGCGTCGTGGACCAGCACGTGGGTGCAGCCCTGGAGGTGCGCCAGCCCGGCGCGCACCGACTGCTGCCGGGACTCGCCGCCCGGGCAGACCTGGACCGGCTTGCGCGGCGCCAGCTGCTCGACCTCGGCGCGCGCCTTCTCGAGGCGGGCCGGGGGTCCCACGACCACGATCTGGTCCACCTCGTCGAGGCCCAGGAACAGCTCGACCACGCGGGCCAGCGTGGTGCGGCCGTTGAGGCGCACCAGCGCCTTGCTGCCGA
>DATCNF010000087.1:0-9011 GCA_036565325.1 Candidatus Dormiibacterota bacterium
CCCGATCGCCGCCTCCAGGTCGACGCCAGGCTCGCGGCTGAGCGCCTGCCGGTACTCGTCGGCAACCTGCTCCGATGCGACCAGCATGCAGGGCTGCCCGCCCAGCAAGCCGTCGCGGAGGAAGGGCAAGCTGACCCGCAGGCGGCCGGCGTCGCTGTCGAAGAAGGTGGCGACGTGGTCGTGGACGCCAAGCTGCGCCCCACTCGGCGTGGACGGCAGGCCCGCCTCTCGGCGCGCTGGTTCGCCTTCGGGGGGGCCGAAGGGTTGGCTGGCGGCGCGGCGGCCAGCCTCGGCGAAGCGCTGGAGATCGGCCAGGGCGAACCGGCGCTCCTGGCGGAGGCCGATGCGCTGGACGGCGATCAGGCCGGCATCGGCCCACCTGCGTACGGACGCTTCGCTGACCCGGAGGTAGGAGGCAGCCGCGCGGGTGCTGTACAGATCGCTCATTGCTGTCTTTGGTCGGGCTTCGATGAAGGATATAGCCGGTCAACTCTATACGAAGCGCTCAATAATTTCTAGCTCGACTATTATTGGACAACTATGGCGGGCCAGGCGGTGGAAGCAGTCCGGGCGGACTTCATCGACCGGCTGCCGGCTGCCGCCGCCAGGCGCCTGCTGGACACCGGCCAGTCCGTGAGCTACCCGGCCGGGGCAGCGCTCATCACCCCGGGAGCGCCCGCCCGCCCTGGCATCCTGACGGCCGGCCGGCTGCGGAGCTTCCTCCAGGAGCGGGACGGCCGCCAGGTCACGCTCGGCTACCCAGAGGTCGGCCAGGCGTTCGGTCTGACCCGCTGCTTCGTACCCGACTTCCCGGTGCTGATCGGGGCCCTGACGCCGGTGACGGTGACGCATTTCCCGCCGCAGGTGCTGCTGCACCTGATGCGCGAGGACACCGCTGTCGCCATGGCCGTGGCTGAGTTCTTGGCGGACCGCGTCGACACGCAGTCCCGGAACGTGCGCGCCTTCGCCTTCGGCGACGCACGCCGGCGCATCGCCGATCATCTGCTGCAGCTGGGGCAGCGCGGCCAGCAGGGCAAGCTGGTGGCGCGGGTCACGCACCAGCAGCTGGCGGATGCCGCCGCCACCGTCCGCGAGCACGCCGCCCGGCTCCTGAATGAGATGCACCGCCAGGGCTGGCTGAAGACCCGGCGGGGCAGCATCACGGTCGAGGACGAGCCCGCGCTTCGCCGCCTCTCACGGCCAGTGTGACTCCAGTCACTTTACAGCGCGACAAGCGTTACTGACGCTGAGGGCGCCACTGGTCCAGTCTTCTGCCAAGATTGCCCGACGCGCGCCCTTCACGACCAAGGCGGCAGCGAGCGGCGCGAGCCAGAGACTCTTCGGGGCGAATCTTCGAACCGCGGGTCAGCAGCTTCGTGGCCGACCTGCCCGACTACGCACTGGCCCTGCTCACCTTCAACGGGCAGCCGGTCAGCTTCGAGCGCGGCGCCATCGTCCTGCGGCCCGGCGTCGTCAACCGCCCCGCCATCGTCACCGCCGGGCGCCTGCGCCTCTTCATACAGGACGGTGACGGCCGCCAGGCCACCGTGCACTACGACGGCCCTGGCGACGCCGTGGGCGTAGCGCACTACTTCGATCCGGACATCCCGCTGACGATCCAGGCGCTCACGGAGGCCCAGCTCGTGCACTTCGACGGGTCGGTGCTGGAGGACCTCATGGGTCGCGATGCGAGGGTGGCACGCGCCGTCGCCGCCATGCTCGCGGACAGCCTGGCCGCCAGCACCATCCAGATGCGCTACCAGGTCTTCGGGAGCGCCCGCCTGCGGCTGGCTGCGCACCTGCTCACGCTGGCCGAGCCTGACGGGTCGGGCCGGCTGGTGGCCCGCGTCGGGCAACAGGAGCTGGCCGATGCCGTGGGATCGGTGCGCGAGCACGTGGCGCGCGTGCTGCGAGAATTCCGGCGCCTCGGGATGGTCACCACCACGCGCACCGCGGTCGTGATCCTGGACGCGCCCGCCCTGCAGGCGGAGGCGGCGCTCGAATGAACGCCGGCACCCAGGGCCGGATCCTGATCGTCGAGGACAGCGAGGAGACCTCCCTGCTCCTGGCCGACGTGCTCCGGGCCGAAGGATTCGAGCCGGTGGTGCGGGCCAACGCGGCGGAAGGCGAGGCAGCGTTCCCCGAAGTCCAGCCCGCGGCGGTGCTGCTGGACTGGGTGCTGCCGGACCGGCCGGGGATCGAGGTCTGCCGGCAGCTGCGCGCGCTCGACCCCATCGTCCCGATCATGTTCGTGAGCGGCCGCGACGACGAGGCGACGGTCAGCCGCGGCCTGGACGCCGGCGCCGACGACTTCGTGTTCAAGCCGATCCGGCGGGTGGAGCTGGTGGCGCGGCTGGAAGCCCACCTGCGCAAGGCGCGAGCTTTGACGGCGCCCGCCCAGCCGGAGGCGCGCGCCGTGATGCACTTCGGTGAGATCGAGATCGATCTCAGCGCTCGGGTGGCGCGGGTGGCCGGGACCGAGGTCGGCATGGGGCCACTGGAGTTCAGGGTCCTCGAGTACCTGGCGCGCAACGCCGGGATCGCGGTCTCCCGCGACCAGATCCTCTCCGAGGTCTACGGCTATGACGCCGACATCTCAACCGAGCGCGTAGACCTGGTCATCCGGCGGCTCCGCCAGAAGCTGGGCGAGGGGCTCGATCGCGGTGGCCTCCTGGTGGCGGTTCCCGGCTACGGCTATCGACTGGAGCCCAGGCCCCAGTAGTCGCGCGTCCGCCCGTCAACCCTCTGGTTGGGCTAGATACGAGGTGTCAACTCAGGATTGACGGCGGGCCGCTGGTAATTCGACCCTAGCGTGCCGGATTGCGCTCCTACGATGGGAGCTCATGAGCAAGTCAGGCCGCCAGACCGTGCTGGTAATTGACAACGACCCGCTGGCCCGTGAGCTGGCCAGGGAGTCGCTGGGCGAGCTCGGCTGTGACGTGGTCGAAGCCGGCGACGGCATCGACGGCCTCCAGGCCGCGCGCCGCTACGAGCCCGACCTCGTCCTGCTCGACATCCGGATGCCCGGTCTCGACGGCTGGGCCGTGTGCCGCCGCCTGAAGGAGCTGCCGCGGGGACGTTTGACACCCATCGTGATGGTGAGCGGAGCCGCCGACGCCGCGCGGGCGCTGGAGGCCGGGGCCGACGGCATCCTCCCCAAGCCCTACCTGGTGCAGGAGCTGGCCGACTGCGTGCGCTCGCTCCTCAAGACCAGCGCGTTCTACGGCACCCTCGACGAGATCGACAACTTCCTGGTCGCCCTGGCGCGAGTCCTGGACGCCAAGAGCGAGTCGACGCACCAGCACTCCAGCCGGGTCGCCGACATGTGCCGCGCCCTGGGCGTGGCCGCCGGCCTCGACGGCCGCGCGCTGGCCGACCTCCGGCGAGCCGCCCTGATCCACGACGTCGGCAAGGTCGGGATCCCGGATGCCATCCTCAGCAAGCCCGGCCGCCTCGATGACGCGGAGCTCAGCCAGATGCGCGCCCACATCACCATCGGCGCCGAGCTGATCGCTCCGCTGGCCAAGGCGGCCGACCTGGCACCCGTGATCCGGCACCACCACGAGCGCTGGGACGGCCAGGGCTACCCCGACGGCCTGGCGGGTGAGCAGATCCCGCTGGAAGCCCGGATAGTCTCCATCTGCGACTCCTGGGATGCGATGGTCAACGACCGGCCCTATCGCCGAGCGCTCACCGTGGACAGCGCCTCCGCCGAGCTTGCGGCCGGCGCCGGCTCGCAGTGGGATCCGGCCCTGGTCAAGCTCTTCGTCGGCCTGAACCAGCCTCTCCTCGCGACCGCCTCGTAATAGTTGCGCTGGCGTGCTAATATTGCCCGGCAATCGATCGCCCACGCCTGCTTTCCGTGCCCGAGGCCGCTGCCGTGCTCAAGACTTCGGACGCCTACGTCCGCCGCCTGCTCCTCAGGGAGCGGCTGTTCGGCGTCAAGGTGGGCCAGGTCTGGGCCATCTACAAAGAGGACCTCGAGAACTTCCAGCGCCTGCGGCGTCCGCCGGGCCGCCCCCGGAAGATGATCGATCCGACCGAGGATGGGGACCTCCGACGGATCGACAATGAGCGCTCCGACGCGCACACCGACGGCTTCCTGCGCAAGCCTCGCCGGGGAGGAAAAATAGGGTCGGCGCGGTCCCGCCGGGGCGCGGCATAGTTCGCAGCCGGCGCGGTTACAGGCGCGCCCACGGAACAATTTTGGGGCACAGCTGTTAAGCTCGTTGCTCCAGGACTGAGGCGAGAGCCGTCGCATCGGTAAGTCTGGTTGGGGAGTGCCACGCGGACTTCCTTCCCCATTCCGATAGCCTTCCTTAGCCCTCCACGTCGCGATATGCAACTGGAGGTTGCCCATGTATTGCCGAGTAATACGACTGCGCGGAACCCCCGCCAAAACCGACGAAGCGATCAAGCTGTGGTCGCACGAGATCCTCCCGACGATCAAGCAGCAGAGCGGCTTTGCCGGCGCCACCCTGGTCGGAAATCGGGAGACCGGTGAGGGCCTGACCGTGACCTACTGGGAGACCGAGCAGAACATGCAGGCTGCCAAGGAGCATGTGCGCCCCGTGGCCCTGAAGGTCCTCGGCACCACCGGTGGCAGCATCGTCGACGACACCGAGTGCAAGGTCGAGGTGATGGAGCGGTTCCAGCCAGCGAAGGCCGGCGCCTGGGTCCGCATGACGACCGTCAAAGCCGACGCGGCGCGCCTGCAGGAAGGCGCCGCCAACTTCAAGGCCAACATGCTCCCGGCCCTCGCCCAGAAGCCCGGCGTGCGCTCCGCGTTCTACTTCGTGAGCGCTCAGGCCGGCAAGATCTTCGGCGGTTCGGTCTGGGACACCGAGAAGGAGCTGCAGGCCAACGAGGCCGCCATCTCCGACGCCCGCCGCGACGCCATCAAGCAGATTGGTGGCGAGGACGTCACGACCGAGACGTTCGAGATCTACTACACCGAAATCATGGCGCCGGCCGCAGCGGGCCGGTAAAGCAGTCGGAGCCGGCGGTCCGCAGGCCTGGAGCGTTCAGGCTTGCGGTCGTCTGGTCTCCACCAGCAGCTCGCTGAGAAGCCCGGCCAGCCAGCTCTCGTACTGGGCTGACGTCCAGCCTTCGCCGGCGACCAGCTCCGAATAAACCTCTGCGCTGGTGAGCGCGCGGATCACGGCACCCGCATGCGCGACATCCATCCCTTTGCGCAGGTCCGCCTCGCAGCCGGCGACGACCGCACGGAGCGAGCGGGCTCGGTCGTCCTTCCAGCCGGCGACCATCCTGGCGACATCGGCGTCGGACGCCGCCGCGCCGTCGAGCATCGCCCGCACCCCGCGCTCCGATTCCCACTGGCGCCGGCTCGCGAAGGCGACCAGCGCGAGGCGCCGGCGCAGATCGCGCGTCGCCATCCCGGCAACCACGCTCTCCATCACGCCCGCCTCGGCCAGCCAGTCCTCGCAGATGGCACCCAGGATCGACTTCTTGGTCCCGAAGATCGCGTACACGGTGCGCGCGGCCACCCCGGCCTCCTCGGCCACCGCGTCGATGCTGGTGGCGGCGTAGCCACGCTGGCTGAAGAGGGATCGAGCCGCCTGCGTGATCGCGCGACGCGTCTCCAGCGCCTGGCGCCGGCGGTAGGAGAGGGGTGGTTCCTTGACTTCCCGCATCGCGGCCTCTACAGTACCACCACATTGAATGCAGTAATACTGCATCGATTGCACGGACACTGAGATGGAGGCTGGAGAGATGGGCGAAGTCGAGCAGGTTGAAGCGGTGATCGTCGGCGGCGGCCAGGCCGGCCTGGCCACGGCCCACGAGCTGGTCGAACGTGGTGTCGAAGTGACCGTGCTGGAGGCGGGCGAGCGGATCGGCGACCAGTGGCGGCACCGCTGGGACTCGCTGCAGCTCTTCACACCGGCTCGCTTCGACGGACTTCCGGGGTCGACGTTTCCCACCGCCCCGGCGGCGTTCCCCGGCAAGGACGAGATGGCCGACTACCTGGAGTCATATGCGCGCGCCGGCCGCCTCCCCGTCCGCACCGGCGTGCGGGCGCTGAAGCTGGCCCGGCAGGGCAGCGGCTACCTCCTGGAGACGACCGCGGGGCGGATCGCAGCCGACCACGTGGTGGTCGCGACCGGGTACCAGAAGCCGAAGCTGCCGGCCTTCGCTGGCGACCTCGAGCCCGCCATCCGGCAGCTGGATTCCGGCTCCTACCGGAACCCGTCGCAGCTGACGGGCGACGTGCTCGTGGTGGGCGCCGGCACCTCGGGCGTGGAAATTGCGATCGAGTCCGCGCAGGCGGGCCACCGCACGACGCTCGCCGGCGGCGGAACCGGTGCCGTGCCATCCGTCTTCTACGCCTTCAACGGCCGCTTTTTCTGGTTCTACGCCAACAAGGTCGCCTCCGTTCGCACGCCCCTGGGGCGCCGGATGAAGCCCCTGGTCCTCAAGCACGGGGCACCGCTGATCCGGCTCAAGATGCGCGATGCCACCGCCGCCGGCGTCGCACGAGCGCCGCGGGTTGCGTCGGCCCAGGGCGGGCTGCCCACCTTCGCGGACGGGCGCCAGGTCAGGCCCCACACCATCGTCTGGTGCACCGGGCTTGCACGCGATTACTCGTGGATCGAGATGCCGGTGGTGGGGGCGGACGGATACCCCCGGCACACGGGCGGCGTGGCAGACGGCGAGCCCGGGCTCTACTTCGTGGGCCTTCCCTTCCAGACCCGGCTGGCCTCAGCCTTGATCGGTGGCGTGGGCGACGACGCGCGCCTCGTCGCCAGGGCGATTGCCGGGCTTCGGCGCAGCTCAGCAGCCGAGCAGCGAGGCGAGCTCCTGGAGGTCGCCGGCCGCGACGTCCGAGTCCCGGTCGGGTAGGCGGTCGCCGCCGCCCTCGGCACCGAACTCCAGGGGGCGCTCCAGGAACGCCGCCCGCAGCCCGACGGCCTGGGCCGCGCGCAGGTCCGGCTTGTGAGCGGCCACCATCATCACCTCGGCCGGCAGCAGGCCGAGCAGGTCGGCCGCCATCCGGTAGGTCTCGGGGTCCGGCTTGTAGTGCCGGCAGAGCTCCGCCGAGAGGATGCAGTCGAAGGGCAGGCCCGCCTGGCGGGCCAGGTTGGTGAGGAGGGCGAAGCCCCCGTTGGACAGCGGGCTCAGCAGGTAGCGCTGCTTCAGCCGGGCCAGCCCCGGGACCGTGTCGGGCCAGGGCGGCAGTCGATGCCAGGCCAGCACCAGCTGACTCCGCGCTGCTTCGTCCAGCTCCGCTCCCCCGAACTCCGGCAGCAGCTCGTCCAGCGAGCGCCTGTGCAGAGCGTCCAGGTTCAGCCAGGGCAGCTCGCCACGGCGCACCGCATCCATGGAGGGGACGTAGCGCGCGCGCCAGGCGTCGGCGAGCTCGGCGCCGGGCAGTCCGTAGCTCCCAGCCGCGCCGGCGATCCCACTCCGCCAGTCGACGAGGGTGCCGAAGACATCGAAGGCCAGCGCGCGGACCTCAACCATCAACTGGAGGCCCTCAGTTTCTCCCATCGTCGCACCCGCGCCAGCACCGCGCGCCACGCGGAGTGGCTGCTGGCGCGGATCCGCTGGGCGGGCCGCTGGGACTGCTGGGCGGACACGTGCTCGACCACGCGCGCCCGCAGGGCCTCGAGCCGCTTCCGGTCTTCGGGCTCCTCAGCGTCGACCTCGAGCAGGTAGTCGATCGTCTGGATCACGGCCTCGCGCTCGCGCTCCTCTGCCATGAGCTTCACGGTAGGACCATGTACTGATTACCTCAAGAGTGGCCCTGCCAAGGCTAGCCCCCAAAAATACTCCAGACCGGTTACAACCCTTGCCAGGACCGGCCCGTCTCCCTATGCTGTCGGCTTAGGCTATCCGTCAAATGCCCCCACACTGGTTAGTACGGTGGGCGCATAAGGGGGTCCATATGACCGGGATCCGATTCAAGTCCCTGGCCGTCACCGTGGCCGCGAGCTTCGTAGCCATGGCCTGCGGCGGGAACACGGGCGGCAGCACCGGCAGCGAGACGCTGGCCAGCGACCAGACCCTGTCCTTCCCCGTCCAGGACGACATCCAGACGCTCGACCCGGGCCACGTGCAGTCCGGCCAGGACATCACCTTCACCAGCGAGATGTTCGTGGGGCTCTACGGACTCGACAACAGCAATAAGATCGTGAACCAGATCGCGACCGGGCTGCCCGACGTCTCCGCCGACGGCAAGACCTACACCTTCCACCTGCGCAAGGACGCCAAGTTCTGGAACGGCGACCCGATCAAGTCCAAGGACGTCGTCTACTCCTGGAACCGCGCCGCCGCCCTGAACGACGCCTACGCGACCGTCTTCCAGCCGGTGGTCGGCTTCGACGACACCTCCAACGGCAAGACCAAGACGATGTCCGGCTTGAGCCCCCCCGACGACTACACGGTCAAGGCCCAGCTCACCGATGCCGCCGGCTACTGGATGAGCGAGCTGGCACTGTGGACCGCCGCCGTGGTCAGCGAGCAGGCGATCACCCAGGGCGGCGAGGACAGCTGGTGGGGCAAGCCGGAGACCGCGGTCGGCGCCGGCCCCTTCAAGATGACCGAGCGCACGCCGAAGGCCTCCATGGCCTTCCAGCCCGTCCCCAACTGGTGGGGCGGGTCGACCGGGGCGCTCAAGAACATCAAGGTCGAGATCGGCCTCGACCAGGCCTCGCAGGTCAAGAAGTACGAAGCGGGTGGCTTCGACCTCGTGGGCCCGGCCAACCAGCCCCCCGGCCCCGACGACATCCTCCGCTACAAGAGCGACCCCACCAAGCAGAAGGAAGAGAACATCTACCCGGCCGGGCGCACGACCTGGGTGGACTTCCAGTTCACCGGCAACAGCCCGTTCGCGCCCAAGCCCGGGATCACCCCCGGCCAGCCCACCGCCGGGCTGAGCGCCGATGACGGCAAGCTGGGCCGCAGCGCCTTCAGCCTCGCCGTCGACCGCGCCGCCCTGGTCGACGTGGTCTGCGCCAAGGGCGCGACCTGCACGCAGGCCACGGGCGGGG